>DASXFW010000157.1:0-14387 GCA_036489395.1 Acetobacteraceae bacterium
AGATTGCTTCGGCCAAGCGGCCTCGCAATGACAGGTGGGGGTGGTCGCTACGCCGCGTTCTTTCCCCCGTACCGTCGCACCCGCAAATCCGCCTGCTCCTTATGCGCGGCAAAGTTCTCAATCGCACACAGCCGGGAACAATACTCGCCGATCATTGCGCTCGCTTCCGGGCTGACCTCCTGATACGTCACCGTCTTCAGGAACTTCCCAACCCACAGCCCGCCCGTATAGCGCGCGGCACGCTTCGTCGGCAGCGTGTGGTTGGTGCCGATCACCTTGTCGCCATACGCGACGTTGGTTTCCTTCCCCAGGAACAACGAACCATAGTTCGTCATCCGCGCCAGGAACCACCGAGGCTCCCGCGTCAGCACCTGCACGTGCTCTGACGCAATCCGATCGGCTTCGGCGACCATCTCCTCATCCGTGTCGCACAGAATCACCTGGCCATGATCGCGCCAGGCCACGCCGGCGACATCGGCGGTGGGCAGGCGCGTCAACTGCCGCTCGATCTCCGCCTGGATGCCGTCGGCAATCTTCGCCGACGTGGTCAGCAGAATCGCCGGCGAGGTCGGCCCGTGCTCGGCCTGGCCCAGCAGATCGGTGGCGCACATCTCGGCATCCGCGGTGTCGTCGGCGATGATCAGCGTCTCGGTCGGGCCGGCCAGCAGATCGATGCCGACGCGACCGAACAACTGGCGCTTCGCCTCGGCGACGTAGGCATTGCCGGGACCGACCAGCATATCCACCGCCGGGATTGCCGCGGTTCCCAGCGCCATCGCCGCGACCGCCTGGATGCCGCCGAGCAGGTAGATCTCGTCGGCACCCGCCAGCGACATGGCGGCGACCGTGGCGGCCGGCGGTACGCCGTTCAGCGGCGGCGTGCATGCGGCGACACGCTTCACGCCCGCGACCTTCGCGGTCAGCACCGACATGTGCGCCGACGCCACCATCGGATAGCGTCCGCCCGGCACATAACATCCGACGCTGGCCACCGGAATGTTGCGATGGCCGAGCTTCACGCCGGGCAGCGTCTCCACCTCCACGTCGCGCAGCGCGGCTTTCTGCACTTCGGCAAAACGGCGGATCTGCGCCTGGGCGAACTTGATGTCGTCGATCGCCTGCGCCGGCAGGCTGTCGATCAGCCGCTGGATTTCTGCGGCTGACAGGCGGAAGGATTCCGGTTCCCACTTGTCGAATTTCGCCGACAGCTCGCGCACCGCCAAGTCGCCGCGCGCTATCACATCGTCGAGGATCGCTTCGACGGTCTGCCGCACCTTGCGATCGGCATCGAGCTTCTCCGATTCGGACGCGCCTTTCTTCAGGTAGCGGATCATCGCGAGGGGGGCCCTTTGCTTGCTGTCTCATCAGCGGTCCGCTTGCCGCACCGCACCGGAGAGCATAGCGAACCGTCCCCCGCCGATGAAGCCGGCGGCAATCGCGACCGCCACTGCCAGCATCGCCGATGCGATCTCCCAATGCGCCGGCCGAGAGCAGCAGCGAGGCGAAAGTCAGCGCGTAGGCATCGACGACCCATTGCGGGCCGGTCACGCCGGTGTGAATGCCAGACGCAATGCTCGCGAGCGTGACGTTCACGATGGATACGTCAAGCTGCACCAGCAAAAAGCCGAGGCTCATTGTCAGTGTGGTGATGGTGAGGTTGGCGCGCATGATTGCTGTCTTCGGCGACCTGCCGAAGAGGATGGTGATGCGCGAGCGCTGCGTCGCGTGCGAATGATTCGGCCGCGGCCGAAGCGTCTTCGCGTGCGATTTGGGTTGGTGGTTTCTACATATGCGTCGTGCTCAATCGAACAGGAGGACGACATGGCAACGATGCAACGTGACGGGCGGCTGGCTTTCACCGTGGCGTGGGAAGTGCGCGACGGTCAGGAGAATGCGGCGGCCGGCATCATCGCGCGATTTCTGCCTGAGGCGCGGAAGGAAGCGGGCGTGGAGCTGCTGATGATCAACCGCAGTGCCACGAACCCGTTGCATTTTCTGTTCTTTGAAGTGTTCAAGGATGCGGCGGCGTTCGAAGCGCACCAGCAGACTCCGCACTTCAGGACGCTGATCCTGGAGCAGGCGCTGCCGCTGCTCGCCAAGCGCGAGCGGGCGGAATACGTGCCGATGTAATGGCACTTATGGTCCCCCCTCCCCTTGAGGGAGGGGGTTAGGGGGAGGGGTGCGTGCATCCGCAGGCCAGGGCCTGTGAGCACCCCTCCCCCGACCCCTCCCTCAAGGGGAGGGGGGCTTCTCGGCTTCCTTGCCGGCTACTCCGCGGTCCATCGGAAGGATCCACCCCCTCCCCCTGCCCGCCGCTTCCTTGCCGCGCTACTCTGCGGTCCAACCGCCATCGACCACCAGCGCCGTCCCGGTCACCAGCGCCGCCGCATCCGACGCCAGGAACACCACGGCGCCCATCAGATCTTCCACCGACCCCAGCCGCCCCAGCTTGATCCGCCGCAGCGTATCGTCGCGGAATGCGCGGTCCTCGAAGTACGGACGCGTCAGCGGCGTATCGATGAAGGTGGGGCCTATGGAATTGACCCGCACCCCATGCGGCGCGAGGTCGATCGCCATCGCCTTGGTCAACCCCTCGATGCCGTGCTTGGTCATGCAATACACGGTGCGCCGCGCGCCGCCGACGTGCCCCATCTGCGACGACATGTGAATGATCGAGCCGTGCACGCCCGCCTCCACCATGCGCCGCGCCACCGCCTGCGCCACAAAGAATGCCGCGCGTTCGTTCAACGTGGTGATCGCGTCGTAATCATCCTCCGTCACGTCAAGGAACATGCTCGGACGATTGGTGCCGGCATTGTTGACCAGCACGTCGAACGCCGGCTGCGCGGCAACCGCCGCCCGCACCGCCCTCGTGTCCGTCACGTCCAGCAGCAACGGCTCCGCGCTGCCCCCCTCGGCACGGATTTCCGCAGCCACCGCCTCGATTTCCGCCGCGGTGCGCGACACCAGCACGACATGTGCGCCGGCCTGCGCCAGCGCCGCGGCACACGCCACGCCGATGCCGCGGCCCGCGCCGGTGACCAGCGCGCGGCGTCCGTCCAGCCGCAGCGATGGCGTGTGCGGCAGGGTCATTTCGACAGCACCTCCAGGCTCTGGCGGTTCGTCGTCGGTCCCAGGATACCGACGGACAGCACGATCACCAGCATGGCGATGGCAATCATGGTGAACACGCCGGCGGTGCCGTACTCCGACAGCAGGAAGGTCACCGCGTAACCCACCAGGATCGAACTCACGCGGCTCCAACTGAAGGTAAAGCCCACGGCCTGGGAACGGATGCGCGTGGGAAACAGCTCCGCCGCGTAGGGATGGAAAATGCTGATCAGCCAGTTGGTGCACAGCGCGACCAGCCCGCCGCACAGCAGGATCGACCAGTCCGACCGCGCCTGCGAGAACAGCAGCCCGAATACGCCAATGCCGATGGCGGTGCCGACGAGCTGCCACTTACGTTCGAAGCGCTCGGCAAAGAGCAGACCCAGCATTGCGCCCACCGGCGCCAACAACGCCATCATTGCGGTAAACTCGAGCGAGTGCGCGATGGCGAAGCCCTGGTGCACCAACATGATCGGCACCCAGGCGATGAAGCCGAACGCGGCGATGGTCTGGCAGAACTGGAACAGCGACAACATGATCGTGCGGCGGAGGTACTGCGGGCCGAACATCTCGCTCCACGAGCCGCGTGCAACGATGAGTTCTACATGGTGAGGGTCGGGCGGCGGCAGCTCCTGGCCGAGCTCGGTACGCACGCAATCTTCCATCATTCGCATGACGGCGTCCGCCTCGGCATGGCGGCCGTGCGTCTGCAGCCAGCGCGGCGATTCGGGAATGCCGCGGCGGACCAGCCACACCGCCAGGCCGCCGAGCGCGCCAACGATCACCACCCAGCGCCAGCCGCTCAGCCCAAGCACAACGTGCGGCACCAGCGCCCAGGACAGGAAGAACGCGATCGGTCCCGAGGTCAGCACGATCAGGATGGCGAACGCCATATAGCGTCCGCGCCAGCGGCGGGGCGTGATCTCGGAGATGAACGAATCGTTGTTGATAAGCTGCACGCTGATGCCGAATCGGGCGATGAAGCGCAGCACGTCGATGAGCACGGCGGAGCTCATGAATGCCGTCAGGAAGATCGCGATCGAATACACCAGCATCGACCAGGTGAACGTCGCGCGCCGGCCGAACCGGTCGGAGATCCAGGTGAACAGAAACGCGCCGACAAACATTCCCAGGAAGAACGCCGCGAGGAAACTCGCAAAGCTGTTCCAGGCAAATGCGCCGGCGGCGGTGGCGGTGAAGATGCGCCTGGTCAGCCCGAGCGATATGCCGCCGGGCATGGCGAATTCATAAAATTCGAACCAACCGCCAACCGCGATCAGTGCCACAAGCTGCACGAAATATCGTGACGGCGGCAATCGATCGAGGCGCGCGACAATCGACGCCGTTTCCGAATTCACGTCCATCTGCGACTCCTGACCTTCAAGGCGTCACAATGGACAGCGAAGCCGCTAGGTTGGCAATACTTCGTCCAGATGCCATTCCTCGGCCGACGCACCGGCGAGCGCCTGGATGCGTTCTTCGTCGGAGCCGAGTTCCGCGGCACTGCCGGTATAGACCATCTCGCCGTTCTCCAGCACATACGCGTCGTCGGCAATTTCCAGTGCCACACGCACGTTTTGCTCCACCAGCAGCACGGAAATGCCTTCGTCGCGCATCTGTGCGACGATGCGGAACACTTCCTTGACGATCAGCGGCGCCAGGCCCTGCGACGGTTCATCGAGGATCAGCAGCTTCGGATTCAACAGCAGCGCGCGCGCGATCGACAGCATCTCCTGCTCGCCGCCGGACAATTGCCGGCCGCGATTGTTGCGGCGTTCCTGCAGACGCGGAAACACCTGGTAGATGCGCGCGATGTTCCACGGACCCGGGCGTTCGATGGGAACTTCCAGGTTCTCTTCCACTGTCAGGTTGGCAAAGATCTTGCGCCCCTCGGGCACGAACCCGACACCAAGCTGCGCGATGCGATACGGCTGCAGCCCCGTGGTTTCCTTGCCGAAGATCTGCACGCGTCCGCTGCGCGGCGGCGTGAGGCCGACAAGGCTGCGCAAGGTGGTGCTTTTGCCGGCGCCGTTGCGGCCGAGCAGCGTGGTGATGCGGCCTTCTTCGACGGTCAGGCCGACGTTATGCAGGATGTGGCTCTTGCCGTAGTACGTGTTCAGTCCTTCGGCGTGCAGTGCGGCGGTCATGGCGCGAATACTCCCCCTCCCCTTGAGGGAGGGGGTTGGGGGGAGGGGTGCGTCCTTCCGCCGGCCAGAGTCGGTAGGCACCCCTCCCCCAACCCCTCCCTCAAGGGGAGGGGGGAAGCTTGGCGCTTGGCCAGAGTCGGTAGGCACCCCACCCCCGACCCCTCCCTCAAGGGGAGGGGGGAAGCTTGGCGCCTGGCCCTTAGTGTCGCCGGCACCACGCGCATCGTGTTCATTCCTCCGCCTTCCCCAGATACGCCGCCTGCACGTGCGGGTCCGCGGCGATCTCCGCTGGCGTGCCGTCGGCCAGCAGCTTGCCCTGGTCCAACACGCTGATGCGGTCCGCGAGATTGAACACCACCCGCATATCATGCTCTATCAGAACGATCGTGTAATTGCTGTCGCGATGCAGCCGCCGGATCAGCCCCGCGATCTGATACGTCTCCTGCTCGCCCATGCCTGCCGTCGGTTCATCCAGCAGCAGCAGACGCGGACGCAGCGTCAGCGCCATCGCGATCTCGGCGGAGCGCTGATCGCCGTGCGACAATTCTCCGACCAGCCGATCCGCCTTCGCTGTCAACCCGGTCAGGCCCAGCAATTCGTCGATCCGGCCTTCCACTGCCGCGGCCGTCGCCTTGCTGCGCCACAGGCTCAGCTTCAGCCCCGCGGCGCTTTCCGCGCCGATGCGGATGTTCTCGCGGATCGTCAGCTCGGGGAAGATTTCGGTGATCTGGAACGTCCGCGCCATGCCGCGCATGACGCGCTCGGTGACCGAACGCCTGGTGACGATCTCGCCGTCGAACACGATGTCGCCGGCGGTGGGTGGAAAGAAGCCGGAGATCATGTTGAAGAACGTCGTCTTGCCGGCGCCGTTCGGACCGATGATGGCGCGCAATTCGCCCGGCGCCACGGACATCGATACGCCTTGCACCGCGCGCAGGCTGCCGAAATGCTTCGACACCTCGCGCACTTCCAGCATCGCGGTCATGCCGCTTCCTTCCGCTGAAACATGCCCAACAGGCCGCGCGGGAAGAACAACACCACCAGCACGAAGATCAGGCCGACGAAGCTCATCCAGTTCACCGTCATGGAGGAGATGTAGTCCTGCGCCACAACGAAGATCGCCGCGCCGACCAGCGGCCCCCAGAAGGACCGCATGCCGCCCATGACGGCCATGATGACGATCTCGCCCGACAGCGAGTAGTGCATCGCCATCGGATCGGCGAAGTTGTTCAGCAGCGCATACAGCGAGCCGGCGAAACCGGTGAACACGCAGGAGATGGTGAAGGACAGCCAGATATGCCAATCGATCGGTATGCCAAGGAAGCGGGCGCGCCGTTCGTTCTCCCGGATCGCCAGCAGCGTGCGGCCGAACGGCGAGCCCAGCAGCAGGCCTTGCAGCGCCACGGCGCCGGCGAACATCGCCAGCAGGAAGTAGTAGAACAAGGTGCTGTTGTTGGTGATGTCGAGCGTGGCGAAGCCGAGATGGATCGGCGCACGGACGAAGCCGCGCAGCCCGTCATAGCCGCCGGTCAGGTCGTTCCACGTATAGGCGATGTAAAAGCCGATCTGTCCGAACGCGACGGTGGCCATCGCGAAATAGACGCCGCGGCGCCGCGCGATGAACGCACCGACGATCCCGCCGGCGAGGCCGCCCAGCAGCGTGCCGCACACCAACGCCAGCGGCGTCGAAGGAGTAACGTATTTCAGTGCCAGGCCCGCCCCGTAGGCGCCCAGGCCAAAATACGCCGCGTGGCCGAAGCTCATGACGCCGGTGAAGCCCAGCAGGATGTTGAACGACATCGCGGCGAGGCCGAGCACCAGCACCCGGCCGGCCAGCGCCGTGTAGCCGCCGAGGAACGGCAGCCACAGCGGCACGGTGAGCAGCGCGAGCCAGATGATCGCCAGTTTCCCCCAGCGCGGATCGATGCCGCCACGCTCCGACACAGGCGTGGAAGTCGTCGCGCTGTTCATGTGAGCATCCCTTCTTCGCCCATCAGGCCACGCGGGCGAATGATCAGCACCACAGCCATGATAATGTAGATCACCGCCTCACTGCCGGACGACCAGAACACTGTGGTGACGGCGGCGGCGACGCCAATCAGCAGGCCGCCGATCAGCGTACCGGTGAGGCTGCCGACGCCGCCGACGATGATGGCGATGAAGCTCGGCATCAGCAGGTCGTCGCCCATGTTGGGGTTCAGGCCGATCTGACCGCCGGCCAGCACGCCGGCGAGGCCCGCCAGCAGACAGCCGAGACCGAAGTTGAAGCTGCGCAGGAAGCCGACGTTCACGCCAAGAACGGAGACGGTTTCGAGGTCCAGCGTGCCGGCGCGGATGCGCACGCCGACCCTGGTGAAGCGCAGGAAGGAGAACAGCGCGATGACCGCGAGGACGACCACAGTTACGTTGAACACGCGGTACCAGGTGATGAAGAACAGGCTCTGGCTGAGCGGCGCGGCCATGGCGTCGGGCACGCCGAGCGGCAGGCCGTTCGGACCGAAAATGTAGCGGCAGAGGTCCTGGATGATGAACGCCAGGCCGAAGGTGAGCAGCAGGCTGTACACCGGATCGCGCCGATAGACGTGGCGGATCATCAGGCGCTCGATGATCAGGCCGAGTATGGCGGTGATGAACGGCGACACCAGCAACGCGCCCCAGAAGCCGATATAGGGCGTCAGCACGAAGGCGGTGTAGCCGCCGAGCGCGAGGAAGTTGCCGTGTGCGAAGTTGATAACGTTGGAAAGGTTGAGGATCAGCGACAGGCCCAGCGCCATGAGCACGTAGAATGCGCCAATGATCAGGCCGTTGGTGACGTTGAACAATACGACTTGCAGCATGGGCGGGCCTTCTTGGGCGTGGCGTGGAGGCGGGACAGCGGCACAGAGACTCCCTCCCCCCTGTGTGGGGGAGGGTTGGGGTGGGGGGATCGAACCGCACGGTTGGTGCGGTGGGGACCCCCTCTCCCCGACCCTCCCCCTCAAGGGGGGAGGGGGTGTTGCGGTTCGTTAGATAGACGGCGGCGGGGTCATCTTGCAGCCGGTGTCGGCCACCGTGCCGGCGGCTTGCTCACCCGGCACCAGCGAGGCGGCCGTGAAGATGTTGTCCGGATTGCCCTTCGGCGGGTGCACTTCGCCGACGAAGATGTTGGGCATCAGCTCGTGGTCGCCGGCGCGGTAGAACACCCGGCCCGGCTGCAGCGCGACGTCGGGCGGCAGCTCCATGCCCTCCATCGCGACGGCCAGCTTCGGCCCGAGCATCGACTTGGCCTTGTCGGCGCCGAGCCGGACGGAGTTCACCGCGACATAGCCGAACCAATGACGGGCGCTGGGGGTCTTGCCGACGGCCTTGCGGAATTCCGCGACGAACTTGCCGACTTCCGGCACGTTCGGCTGGTCCCACCACCACTCGAAGTCCCACCAGCCGGTCTGCGCTTCCTTTGGCACGGACAGGACGCTCTCGATCTCGAACAAGGCGCCGCCGAGCGCCATGTCCTTTTGCATGCCGAACTGCACGAACTGCTTCATGCAGTCGATCTGCGCCAGGCCGCCCATGTTGTTCAGCACGACGTTCGGCTTGTAGGCCTTGGCCTTGATCAGCGTGGCGGAGAACTCGGTGTTGGCGATCGGCAGCATGTCGCCTTCGTATTCGCCGCCGGCCTTCTTCAGGTTCTTGACGAACGCGTCCTGCAGCGTGTGGCCATAGGCGTAGTCCGGGGTGATGAAGAACCACCGCTTGCCGAAGCGCTTGACCAGATCGGGAGTGATCGCCGCGGCGTCCATCGAGGTGGTGTTGCAGATGCGGAAGACGTTCCACTTGCAGTTGGTGCCGGTGATCGGGTCGGTATGGCCGCCCGGCACGATGTGGAACACCTTCTTCTCGCCGGTGACCTGCGCCATGGCGTAAGCGATGCCGGAGTTCACGTCGCCGAAGATCACATCGACATGGTCGCGGTCGATCAGCTTGCGGGTCTTCTGCACGCCGGTGCCGACGTCGTTGGCGGAGTCTTCGACCAGCAGCTCGACCTGGCGTCCCAGGATGCCGTTCTTTTTGTTGAGTTCCGCGACGGCGTATTTGGCGCCCTCGACCTCGCTTTGCGCCAGGGCCGACAAGCTGCCGGTCAGCGGATCGACCATGCCGATCTTGACAGGCTGGTCGCCCAGCGCGCGAACCACGAACGGCGATGCGATCTGCATTGCGCCCAGTGCACCGCCCGCTTTGATCAGCGTGCGCCGGCCAATGGCCGGTAGTTTCGGATGATCCATTCCGTCTCTCTCCCTCAGTCTGGGCGCGTGTATGGCCCGACAATGCTGAACTCAGCGCCAAGTCAAACCTCGCGCACTCCCCTGGAAGCGGCCGGGGTGTCGCATTTCCTGCTTCCCGCGTCGAGAGGGTGTTTAACGGGGAATTCCCGCGGTTTCGTTTGCAAGCGAACGAACATCGTCAATATTCTCCAGTTGCGCGACACTGGCGATCAGTTGGTCGGCGCGGAATCCTTCCAGTGGCACAGCAGAGAATTGCAGGCAGCGTCGGAATTTCTGCAACTGCCTGGTGCGGTCGAGCGGGCGCCGTGGATGCGCGAGCATGGTCTGGCAATGCCAATCAAGTCGCTTGCCATTTATCAACATAACGTTAATCGACTGCGGCGCGAGCGCGTTCGGGTCCGGATTGCCGTCGTCGCGCAGACGGATGCGTGCGGCGAGTGCCAGCGTCGCCGGGTCGTGCAGCGCGTCGCCGCGAAAATGCGAGATATCGACTGCATCGTATCGCAATGCCGTGGCCGCGGCGAAGGCCAGGCACAGGCGCGCGTAGCTCGCCTGTGGGTTGGCGACCGGGGGGCGGCCGACCAGGCGAAGGATCAGCGGCGGCGCCGCGACCTCGATGTCGGCCACGTCGTCCGGGGCGAAGCCGTGCGCCGCGCGCAGCGCCAGGACGCCCTCGATGCCGCCATGCGTGGCGCGTCCGGCCGGGTATGGCTTGTGGCTGAATTCGGCGATCCGCCAGATGCGGCCGAGGTCCCGCAGCACGGGTTCCAGGTCGAATGCGCCTTCGAACAACGCGAGGTAGCCGTAGGCGCCTTCGAACACCTCGCGGGCGGGCGGGAACCCGACCGCGGAAAGTTCGCATGACTGCAATGCGGCACGCGCATTGAACCCGACCTGCACCGGCAGGATGGGGCTGCCCTCCAAGTGGGCCTGCATGGTGCCGCTGACCTGTGCGAGCTGCCAGGCGAAGGCGGCCTCCAGCGCGGCGCGGTCGAGGCCGAGGATGCGTCCGGCCGCGGCGACCGCGCCAAATCCTCCGGCGGTGGCGGGGCGGAAGAAGCGGAACCCGGCCCGGGAGGCGAGGCCGAGGCCGGCGGCGATGTCGGCCCCCACCGCCACCGCGGCGATCAGCGCCGGTCCGCTGACCCCGCCACGTGCCTCCGCCGCTGCCGGGGCGGCCGGCAGGACGCTGGCGAGCGCGTGCACGACGGCACCCTCGTGCAGACAATCGTATTCCTGGTTGTGCATCTGCCAGGCGTTGAGGAACGCGGCGGCCGGCGCCGACACGCGGTCGGAGCGTCCCCACACCCGCGCCTCCTCGCGGCTGCCCCAGTTGCGTGCGACGGCCAGCAAAGCGTCGGCGCCCGGTGCCGAGGCGCCGGCGATGCCAACGCCGAGGCTGTCCAGGATGAAGGTCTTCGCCGCCTGCACTGCCGGTGGCGGCAGGTCCTCGAAGCGCGTCTCCAGCGCGTGCTGTGCGAAGCGACGGGCGGCGGTCATGGCGCGAGGTGGAGCGCGCGGCACAGCCGCTGGAACCGGTCGCGGAATTCGGGAAAGCCGACATCGGGCACGAACCGCGGCAGGCTGGCGCGCAGCGTGCCGGCCTGCCAGGGCGCATCGGCGATCCGCCGGATCGTGCGTGACGGGCTCTTCAGCCAGGCGAGCAGCGGCACCTGATTGACCGGGGGCACGTTTTTCCCGCCATCCAATCCATGCACGTAGGGAATCCGGTTGAGGGCGGCGACGTCCCGCGCGCTCGGCCGCGTCAACAGCGGCACCATGTCGCCGAGCGCCGCAGCGGGGTCGAGCGTGTCCGGCCACGCGCCATCGAGCATGGCGTCGAGACTGTCGAAGTCCGCCAGGCAAGTTCGTTCGATCGCGGCGAATGCCTGGCGGCGCACCGACGCGCCGGCCGCCGGCTCGGGCGCATGGATGGGCGTCACCTGACCGTCCTGGCGGGCGTAGTGCGAGATCGTCGGGTCAGGGGACGAGAAGAACAACTCAAACAGGATGTAACCCTGGCGTACGATGTCGGCGGTCCATTTGGGTGAACCGAACGAGAAGAGATAGCCGGAGGCCTGATCGAGGGTCAGGTCCTCCGACAGCGCCTCGGCCCACAATCCCAGGTAACAGCCGAAGATGTCCGCCGCGGGAGCGCCGCTAAGGCTGGTGAGCGCCTTCTGCACCGACCCGCGCCAGCCGACATCCACGATCATGCGCGGCCCGGGTTGCAGGAAGCCAGCCTGGTCGAGATAGGCCAGCGCCGCCTCGCGATGCTCCCGCAGGATGGCTTCGATCTTCCGGGCATGCACATCCAGCAGCCGTGCGACAAGGGCGCGGCCCAGCGCGCCCTGCACGCGCTGGTCGGGATCGAGGCCGGCGGCGTGCGCCATGGCGGCCGTGGTAGCGGCATCCAAGCCGATGCAGGCCAGCGCATGGCGCAGCGGGCGACGCATCAACCCGTCGGCGATATGCCGCGCGAGCTGCGGCAGGTCGTTCTGCAGCGTCGGCACCACGATCGCCTGACGCGAGCAATGCAGATAGGTCAGCTCGACCGGATCGTTACGACGTGCGTTCAGCCGGCGGACGATCGCCAGCGGCAGATGACCGTCGCGGGCGAGAAAATAGATGCGACGAATGCCGCGGCGGCGCGCTTCCGCCAGCAGGAACAAGCTGAAGCCGATGAGCGGAAACAGGCAGGCACGCTGCAGTCGCGGGTCGTGCAGCACTGCTTCGTCTGCGGTGCCGGCGGCGGGCGCGGCGTTCGCCAGCACCGCGCGCGAGCGGCGGTGACTGTGCGCAAGCCGCATGACGAACGGCCGGCGCGCCACGCTTTCCGGCTCCGGTGGGATGCGCGGTGCCGGAAGATGCAGCGGCCTTATGCCGAACTCGCGCGGCCGCACCACGTCGGAGACGGGATTGTCGCCCAGATGCACGATCTCCTGCGGCTTGCATTCCAGCGTCGCCAGCAGGTGGCGGAACAAGCCACCGGCGGCCTTGTTGCGGCCGATATCGGCGGACGATATGACATCGAACCGATCGCCGTAGCCGCAATCGGTCAGGATGGTGGCCAGCCAATCGCCGGGCAGCGTGCTGTCCGACAGGAACACCAGCCGCTGCGCCGGGCGGCGCCGCAGCAGCGCATCGCGCACCGGCAGGATGGGCCGGCACACGCTGCGTTCGACCAGGAATTCGAGTGCGGCGGTGGCGGCGCCGTCAGTCACTACATTCCATGATTGCAACGTTCGATGAATTGCCGCGAGGGGAATTTCGTCGTCATCGCCATGCAGCAGGGCAGCGCGGGTACTGGTTTCGGCGGCGATGCGGTGGTCGCGAAAAGCTTCCGCGGAACACCGGGTCAGGCCGAGTGCGCCGGCGCGGGCTCCGGTCGCAAGATGCAGATCCTCGGGTCGTGCCAGACTGCGCGCGATCGCGGTATCGAAGACGTCGCAGGTGATAAGAGCAGCGTCGGCGATGGTTCGGGCGATGGCATCGGCACTGGCATCCGGCGCGACGGAGGCGGCGCGGGAAGCCTTCGTCACGGTGGCGGCCGGGCTGCCATGGTCCGGGCTGCCATGGTCCGGGCTGCCATGGTATGGGCTGCCATGGTATGGACGGCCGGCGCTGCGGCGGCTGGCCGGTTCAGCAGGCGCAACGCCTGGGCCCGGATCGCCTCACGCCAGGGCATGATCTCCCAGAACGGCAGCACATAGGCGGCCAGCCCGTTGGCGTAGGGCTGCGACTCACTGCCAAGGCCAAAGGTGAGCTCCTCGCGGCCGTTGGGGACATAAAGCGTCCCGAACATCCAGTCCCACAGCGCGAAGCAGCCGCCCATGTTGCGGTTCCAGTGCCGTCGCGCCGTGCTATGATGGATCTGATGCTGCGCTGGGCTGATGAACACATGCTCCAGCGTGCGGCCCCATGACAGCCAGATGTGCGAGTGATGCAACTGGGTGCCGATGACGCAGAAAAACAACGCGACCAGGTTCATGCCAAGGATGTTCACCGGGGCGACCGGCCCGGTGCCGAGATACAACGCCGGCGCCAGGACCAGCGACGTGGTCAGCGCCTGGCAGGGGCCAGTGAAGAAGAACTCCATCGGATGGGCGCGTGGATTGGCGAGGACGGTCAACGTCTCCGCCGAGTGATGCACCTTATGGAAAGCCCACAACCAGGGGATGTAATGCGATGCGACGTGGAAGATATAATAACCGAAATCGTCGGCCAGCCCCAGGATGATTGTGTAGAGCACGATCGTCGAGGTGCTCCATGCCAGCAGATGCGGCGACGGGCCAAATGCCCAGGTCAGCGTTCCCACCAGCATGCTGGTGAACAGCGCGGCGTTGAGGCGCCAGGTCAGATTGAAGGAATGGGCGAAGAAATTGTTGAGGACGATGATCTGAACGTCGAGCCAGGTGGAGCGGTGGCGCCACTGAGCGCTGGGAAAGCAGAAGCGGAAAAAGTCCCGTACCCCTTGGCCGGCACGGCGATCGCGCAGCACGAACACCAGGCCGGCAATGATCAGCGCCGCCAGCAACTCGGGCCAGTACGATCGGGTGCGAATTCCGGTAAGCGGGCTCGTCAGGAAATCGATGATGTTGCCAACGAACCAGTCAAGCTGCGGGATCGTGCCAACCACGCTGGCGTGCACGAGGTCCTTCAGATGCTGAACGTATTGTGCAAACATCACAACACATTCTACAAGCGAACCATCCGCCGCCGCAAGCGGATTGAGGGAAGCGCCGGGGCTCCGCCTCTGGACCCCGCCAGGAGGCTCTGCCTCCTGGACCTCCGGCCCTCGGGTCAAGCCCGAGGGCAGGCGCCGGCGTAGCCTTTGCAATCCATCTGTTTCGCTGTCTGGGCGGGA
>DASXFW010000158.1:0-2488 GCA_036489395.1 Acetobacteraceae bacterium
ACCGTGATTTCCCAGATCAGGTCAGGCACGTCGGGGAAGAGAAGTTCTGATCAGCGGAACCGGCTTGCACTGCACGACGCCGTGACCATGGGCTGCGACCGTCTCATCATTACCGTTTCCTACACGACCCCGGAGCGTTAGAGCGTTCTCACCCTGACCCGAATCGCGATTTGGGCTTCCGGCACACCCCTGATCTGTGATTCGTAGGGTTCCGGTTCATTCCGGAGACCGGTCATGGTGTGGCGTAAAGGTCAGGCGTACTCGCAGGACTTGCGGGACAGGGTGCTTGCCGCGGACGGCCCGTCGCGTGCGGTGGCCGCGCGGTTTGGTGTCAGCGTTTCGTATGTCGTCAAGGCCCGGCAGCGTCTCATGCGGGAGGGCGATCCGGCCGCCCGGCCGCAACGATCGCACACGCCCCGGTTACTGACGGGTCTGCACGACGCCATCACCACGCATGTGAGCCAGCACCGCGACGCCACGCTGGATGAGCTGCGTGCCTGGTTGCGTGAGGCGCATGGCGTTTCAGCCAGCATGGGCCTGATGTGGAACACGCTGCTCCGGCTGGGCCTGACACTCAAAAAAAGACCCTCCACGCCGCGGAACAGGCGCGTGCCGACATCGCTGACGCACGCCGGCGCTGGCGAGAGGCGCAACCCGGGCTGGATCCCGCGCGACTGATCTTCCTCGATGAAACCTGGACCAAGACCAACATGACGCGGACGAGAGGACGGGCGCGGCGCGGCGAACGTCTGATCGCATCCGTTCCGCATGGGCATTGGAACACCACGACATTCCTCGCCGGCTTGCGCCATGACCGGATCGTCGCGCCGCTGGTGCTCGATGGGCCTATCAATGGGGCAGCCTTTCGCGCCTGGGTCGAGCAATTCCTCGGACCCACGCTCGGGCCAGGTGATATCGTGATCGCCGACAATCTGGGTAGTCACAAGGTCGCGGGCGTGCGCGAGGCGATTGAATCCCGGGGCGCCAGCATGATGTTTCTGCCGGGATACAGTCCCGATCTCAATCCGATCGAGCAGGTCTTCGCGAAGCTGAAGCAACTGGTCAGAACCGCGGAACCGAGGACAAGACCGAAGCTATGGCGAACCATTGGATCTTGCCTCGGACGGTTCTCCGCCAACGAATGTCGGAACTATCTGCAAAACGCCGGCTACGGACAGTCAGGCTGAGAACGCTCTAGGGGATCACTGAGATGTCAAAGATGTTTTCCCGGATCGAACCGGCATTGCAAGAATTCATCGAACGGCAAAAGATTTTCTTCACCGGATCGGCGACGGCGGACTCGCGGGTCAATGTGTCGCCGAAGGGTTCGGACTGCCTGCGGGTGATCGGCCCGAATGCGGTCGCCTATCTGGACCAGACCGGCAGCGGCAACGAGGCTGCTGCGCATTTGCGGGCGGATGGGCGGCTGACCATCATGTTCTGCGCCTTCGAGGGCCCGCCGCTGATCTTGCGCCTGTACGGTCACGGCCGGTCGTTGCCTGCAGGTAGCGATGAATACGCAGACCTGTTGGCGAATGCGTTCGGCGGCGAGGAACCGCCCGGCGCGCGGCAGATCGTGCTGCTGGATGTCGAGGCGGTGCAGACCTCGTGCGGTTATTCCGTGCCGCTGTACGAATTCCAGGAAGACCGTCAGACACTGAAGAACTGGGCTTCTCGGAAAGGCAAAGATGGCATCAGGAAATATTGGCGGCAGAAGAATGTTGCCAGTATCGATGGGCTGCCGACCGGGATGCTCGAGGTGCTGGGTGAGGCGGCGGATTAGCTCTCAGGGTTAACGCCGTATGATACAAGGACCGTCGCATGGCCGACACCATCAGCTACGCCAACTTCGAGGCCGTGGACATCCGCGTCGGCACTATCGTCGACGCGCAACCGTTCCCCGAAGCACGGAAACCAGCGATCAAACTGACCATCGATTTTGGCGGTGACATCGGGGTGAAGAAATCGTCAGCCCAGTTGACGGTGCATTATCAGGCGGACCGGCTTTTGGGGCGACAGGTCTGTGCGGTGGTCAATTTCCCGCCGCGCCAAATCGGTCCCTTCATCAGCGAGGTTTTGACACTGGGCATGCCCGACGCCGACGGGGCGGTGGTGCTGATCGCCCCCGACCTTAAAGTGCCGAACGGCGGCAAACTGTTCTGATGGCGACACATTATCTGGCGGTTTCGTGGGACGAGTTTCATCGCGATGCGAAGGCTCTGGCGGAGCGCCTCGTGCCGGCAGGCCCATGGCGCGGCATCGTCGCGATCAGCCGAGGCGGCCTGGTGCCGGCAACAATCATCGCCCGCGCACTGAACATCCGTGTGGTGGAGACGGTGTCGGTTGTCGCGTACGACCAGTTTTCGCAAGGCGAGGAAGCCATCGGCGAACCCAAGGTAACCAAGCTGCCGGACTTTGCCGGTGACGGCGAGGGCTTTCTCATCATCGACGATCTGGTCGATACCGGAACGACCGCTCGAGTGGTGCG
>DASXFW010000174.1:0-3411 GCA_036489395.1 Acetobacteraceae bacterium
TCTCCCCGGGGAGATTGCTTCGGCCAAGCGGCCTCGCAATGACAGACCAAGCCGCGGTCCTCGCAATGACATAGCTTATTCGAACTCCGGCACCTGCCGCGATCGCGCCTCGGGTGGCGGGCCGATCAGCAGGCGCTCCAGCACGAACAGCGTGGTCAGCACGCCGCCGATCGGGATCGGCAGGTAGGTGATGCCGACGCGCAGCCAGGGGAATTCGTCGATCGACTGGTGCCACGTGGTCTGGCACAGGCCGGCACCCCATACGATCATGAAGATGCTGATCGCCGCGACCAGCAGCTCGGCAACCACGTTCATGACGGATTGCAGCATCGGCGGCAGCATGTCGCGCACGACGGTGATCCGCATGTGAATGTTGGCGCGATAGCACGCGGCGGCGCCGAAGAACGTCAGCACGACGCTCAGCAGGATCGCCGCCGGCTCGGGCCAGGACGCGGCGCTGTCGCGGACGTAGCGGGTATAGACGCCCCACGGGATGATGATCGCGATCAGCACCAGCGTGACGCTGGCGATGCCGGCGGACAGCCAATAGAGCACGTCCATGACCGTCCGCAGGCCGCGCCGCAGGGGCGTGCCGTCCCCTGGTGGAGTCGCAGACGCCGGCTGCATCATTTCACGGCTTGGATCTGTGCGATCAGGCCGGAGTACTGCGCACCGTACTTGTCCCACACCGGTTTGACCGCCTTCTGCCAAGGCGTCTTGTCGGCGATCGGGATTACCGTGATGCCGGCCTTCTTCATCGCGGCATAGGCATCCTGCACCTTGGCATTCCACAGCTTGCGTTCCTGAAGCTGCGCCTCGCGCGCGAGTTTCTTCACCAGTGCCTGGTCGTCCTTCGACAACTGGTCCCAGGTGACGCGGGAGAACACCAGGATTTCCGGCACGATCAGGTGCTCGGTCAGCGTGTAGTATTTGGCGACTTCGTAGTGATGGTCGAACACATAGCTCGGCTCGTTGTTTTCCGCGCCGTCGATCACGCCGGTTTGCAGCGCGCTGAACACCTGGTCGTAGCCCATCGGCACGCCGTTGCCGCCAAGGTCGTTCATCATGGCGACGAAGATCGGGTTGCCCATGACGCGCACCTTCACGCCCTTGAGGTCGGCGATGGTGCGGATCGGCTTGTGCGTGGTGTAGAGGTTACGCGAGCCGGCATCCATGAAGCACAGGCCTACGAGATGCGTGTTCGGGTTGTCGGTGACCTCGTTCAGCAGCTTCTGGCCGATCGGTCCGTCGATCACCTTTTCCATGTGCGCGGTGTTGCGGAACAGGAAGGGGAGGTTGAAGACGTTGAGGTCGGGGACGACGGGGCCGAGCGCGCCGACGCTGACTCGGGCAATCTGGATGGCGCCGACCTGCGCTTGCTCGATCGCTTCCTTCTCGCCGCCGAGCTGCATCGACGGATACATCTGGATGCTGAGGCGGCCGTTGGTGGCGGCGGACAGTTTCTTGCCCATGTCCTCCACCGCGACGACGGTGGGATAGCCGGGCGGATGCACGTCGGAGGCCTTGAACACGATCTTGGTCTGGGCATTGCCGGTGCGGGAAAACGCAGCGGCGCCGATCGCGCCGGCCCCGAATTGCAGCAGTTGGCGCCGTTTCATGTGTCGGTTCCCTCCGTCGCTGGACGCATTATGGTTGGCACGCTGATTGGCCAAGTGGTAGGGTTATATGACAACCATACGAGTTGGGCAAGCGACCGGTGCCGGAAATTTCTGAACCTCGGAGCGTGTTCGGACCGGTGCGGGCGCCGCGCAATCTCTCGTATGAGATTGCCGAGCGCATCGCGCGGGAGATCGTCAGCGGCGCGCTGGCGCCTGGTGCGCGGCTGCCGACAGAACAAGACATGGGCGCAACGATGGGCGTCAGCCGCACCGTGGTGCGGGAGGCGGTGGCGGCGCTGCGGGCCGAGGGGCTGGTGGTCACCCGCCAGGGCGCCGGCGCGTTCGTCGCCGCGGATGCCGCGCGGCGGCCGTTCCGGCTGGCGCTCGATGGGCTGGCGTCGATCGCGGAAGTGCTGAACGTGATGGAGCTGCGCGCCAGCGTCGAGGCGGAGGCGGCGGGGCTGGCGGCGAGCCGCGGCTCGGCGGCGGCGCGGCGGCTTGTGGCGCGCGCTCTGGCCGCGATCGATGCGGCGCTGAAACGGGGCGAAAGCGCGATCGACGAGGATTTCGCGTTCCATCGCGCGATCGCCGAGGCGACGGGCAATGCGCAGTTCCCGCATTTCCTGGAGTACCTCGGGCGGTTCATCATTCCCCGCCAGAGCATTCGCGTATCGGCGCATCTGCCGGAGGGACAGCGGGCCTATCTGGAGACGTTCCAGCGCGAGCATGCGGCGATCTGCGCGGCGATCGCGCGGCGGGATGCGGCGGCGGCGCGCAACGCGATGCGCGAACATTTGGTGAATAGCCAGGAGCGGTATCGGAAGCTGGCGGCGGAGGCAGGTGACGGCGGCACCGCACGACGCGCGCCAATCCGATCACGCCGCTGAGGGCAATGACCGGGATCGGCACATGTTCTCTGCACCCGGGCCACAGCGCGGCGGAGGTAAGCGGCGGGCCTGACAAGCGCGTGTCCCGGCGGGACGGTTCGTTCTTTCGTTGCAGCCGCGCCGCACATCCGGCATTCTGCGACGCATGGGAACCCCCGCCGCCTGCGTCGGCCACATGCATGTCTGCCCGATGGTGACACCGGGCTTGCCGCCGATCCCACATGTCGGCGGCCCCGTGCTGCCGCCCGGCGGGATCACCGTGCTGATCTGCAGCCTGCCCGCCGCCCGGGTCGGCGACATGTGCGTCTGCGTCGGGCCGCCCGACAGCATCATCGCCGGCAACTTTACCGTGCTGATCTGCAGCCAGCCCGCCGCGCATATGGGGTCCTCGACCGCGCATGGCGGCGTGGTGATGGGCACCGCCGCAACTGTTCTGCTGTAATCGGCGCGCTGCCGGGCCGCACGGACCTTTGACATTGCGCCGGCGTAAAAGCCGCTCGCGCTTACAATCCAGTCACCATCGAGCAACATCACGACCCCACCTCTTCCGCCACGACACGGTGCTGCAGCGTCGGCGTGTGGGTGCCGCCTGTGGTGGTCGCCCCGGCGCCGGTCTATGCGCCGCCGCCCGCGTACTACGCGCCGCCGGCCGCCTATTACCCGGGACCGCAGCGCGTCTGGGTGCAAGGCCACTGGAACGGCCCGTATTGGGTGCCGGCCCACTGGTCGTGACCAGCAGGGCAATCGGGTGAAGGCAGCAAGGTCAGGGCTCCGCCCTGAAACCCGCCAGGAGGCTCTGCCTCCTGGACCTCCGCCAAAGGCATAGCCTTTGCAATCCATCTGTTTCGCTGGATGGGCGGGAGGGGGCACCAGACCGGAGGGTTACGCGTCGCCAACGACGCGTA
>DASXFW010000185.1:0-2147 GCA_036489395.1 Acetobacteraceae bacterium
CGTGACGATCCGCCGCTTGTCACGAAGGAGATTGCTTCGGCCAAGCGGCCTCGCAATGACAGAAGAAACCCACCCTACGCCGCCTCGTATTCCGCATCCGGCGCACCGTGCGAGGCGACCAGCGTCAGGCACTCCGTCCACGCCAGCGCGGCGCGTTCGCGTTCGCCGTACAGCGGCGACTTCCGCCACGCATTCAGCAGATACAGCCGCTGCTCCGTCTCGCCGCGGCGGCGGGCGTCGCGGCTGTGCATGTCCAGGCAGAACGCACAGCCGTTGATCTGCGAGGCGCGCATCTTCACCAGCTCGAGCAGCGATTTCTCCAGGCCGCAGCGCTGGATACAGGCCTCGACATTGGCCAGCGCCGCGTAACCCTCCGGTGCCAGCTCCCTGGCGTTCAACCGTGCCGTCGTCATGATCCATCCTCCCGCGAGATGAGCGATGGCCGTCATCTGGGGTCACGAATGGCCTACACGCGAGGGCCAAGAACCGGCATAGGGCCTGGGCCATGAGCGCCACCATCACGCTGGACCGCGACGCTGCCGGTCCGCTGTCGCAGCAGATTGCCGACCGGCTGCGTACCGCCATAGCCGGCGGCACGCTGGCACCGGGTGCGCGGCTGCCCTCGGCGCGCAGCCTGGCGGGGCAGCTCGGAGTGGCGCGCGGCACGGTGGATGCCGCCTATGCCATGCTCGCCGGCGAGGGCACGCTGGAACCGCGCGGCCCGGCCGGGACGATCGTGTCCAAGGCGCTGTCCAGCCGGCCCACGCCGCCCATCCAGCGCCCGATGCCGTTCGCCGCCCGGCCGGCGCGTGCACCGGAAGCGCCACTGCCGTTCCGCCCCGGCCTGCCCGCGCTCGACGCATTCCCGCGCAAGCTGTGGTCCACGCTGAGCGTGCGGGCCGCGCGCAGCTTGGGCACGGCCGACCTCGCGTATCCCGATCCGTCCGGCCACCGGCCGCTGCGCGAGCAGATTGCGGCGTATCTTGGGGTGTCGCGCGGCATCGCGTGCACGGCGGACCAGGTGCTGGTCACCGGCGGCTACCAGGGCGCGCTGGCGCTGGCGATCCACGTGCTGCTGCGGCCCGGCGACCCGGTGTGGATCGAGGACCCCGGTTACCACCTCGCCCGTCAGGCGCTTGAAGCGGTCGGCGCGCGGCTGGTGCCGGTGCGGGTGGACCGCGATGGCATGCGCGTCGCCGCCGGCATCACCTCGGCGCCGCGCGCGAAGCTGGCGGTGGTGACGCCGACGCATCAATGTCCGCTCGGCGTCGGGCTCGCGCTGCCGCGGCGGCTGGCGCTGCTGGCCTGGGCGGCCGATGCGGGCGCCTGGGTGCTGGAGGACGATTACGACAGCGAATTCCGCTACACCGGCCACCGGCTGCCTGCGCTGAAAAGCCTCGATCGCGCCGGCCGCGTGCTCTACGCCGGCAGCTTCAGCAAGGTGCTGTTTCCCGGGCTGCGGCTCGGCTACCTGGTGGTGCCGGACGAGCTGTCCGAGGCGTTCCTGCGCGCGGCCCGACTGCTGCAACACGGCCAGCCGGTGCTGCCGCAGCGTATCGTGACGGCGTTCATGGCGGAGGGCCATTTCGCCCGCCATTTGCGCCGGATGCGCTCGCTGTACGCCGCGCGCCGGCGGGCGGTCGCGGATGCACTGCTCACCGTGTTCGGCGATCGCGTTTCTGTCGAACTGGAAGCCGGCGGCATGCATTTGCTCGCCCGTTTCCCGGCCGCGGCGGATGACGGGACGCAGGCGCGGCGCGCGGCGGAGGCGGGGCTGGCACCGTCGGCGCTTTCGCCGCTCGCGGTTGGCCACGACTGCGGCCAGGGGCTGCTGCTGGGTTTTACCAACGTGGCGGAGGGGGAGGCGGAGGCGCTGGTGCGCCGGCTCGCCGCGAGCATCGCCGCATAGCCGCGATTGGAACCCGCAATGCGGGATCCGGTCGGCAGCGGAGTTGAACGCGCAATGCGGCCGCCCCAGGGCAATCGGGTGAACGGAGGCAAGGTCAGGGCTCCGCCCTGAAGCCCGCCAGGAGGCTCTGCCTCCTGGACCTCCGGCAAGGGCGTAGCCCTTGCAATCCGTTTGTTTCGCTGGATGGCGGGGAGGGGGCACAGGGCCGGAGGACCACGCGTCGCCAACGTTGGCGACG
>DASXFW010000227.1:0-4837 GCA_036489395.1 Acetobacteraceae bacterium
AGGCCGCTTGGCCGAAGCAATCTCCCGCGGGAGATTGCTTCGGCCAAGCGGCCTCGCAATGACAAGGGGGGGGAGCGGCGTTTCATCCTGGGCGGGTCGGCCGACCGGCCGATGGCAACTCTCGATCACAAGCGCCCGCCACGGCCCATCGGCAGTGCGGACCGCTTGTTCCTTGCTAGGCGCACCGCGCCGCAGCAATCTCCCGACCGGGATTGCTGCGGCCCGCGGGCCTCGCAATGACAGTCGCGGGGCAGGCCCTCGCAACTCCCTGCTGCGCCACGCCACGCCACCCAACAACAGGAGCCACCGATGCAACCAACCGTCGCCGTGATCGCACCGGGCATGATGGGCAGTGGCGTCGGCCATGTGCTCGCCCATGCCGGACTGGAAGTCCGCACCTCCCTCACCGGCCGCAGTCCGGCCACCGCCGCGCGCGCCAAGGCCGCCGGAATGGTGCACGCGTCGGACGAGCAAATCGCGGCGTGCGACATCATCCTGTCGATCCTGCCGCCGGGCGACGCCGTGGCATTGGCGGAACGGCTTGCCCCCGCCCTGCGCAATGCGCCGAAGAAGCCGATCTACGTCGATTGCAACGCGGTCAGCCCCGGCACCGTGCTGCGCGTCGCCCGCGTCATCGAGGAAACCGGCGCCACCTTCGTCGATGGCGGCATCATCGGCGGGCCGCCCAGCCCCGGCAGCAAGGGCACGAAAATCTACCTGTCCGGCGCCGCCGCCCCGAAGGTGGCGGAGCTCGAAAAGTACGGCCTGCGCATGCCGGTGCAGCCGGGGCCGATCGGTGCGGCCTCGGCGATGAAGCTGTCCTACGCGGGCATCACCAAGGGCTTCACCGCGCTGGGCGCGGCAATGATGCTGGCGGCGACCCGCGCCGGCACCGCCGAGGACCTGAAGCAGGAGCTGCTGGCCAGCCAGCCCGCCCTGGTAGGCTGGCTCACGCGGCAGATGCCGAAGATGTATTCGAAAGCGTATCGGTGGGTCGCCGAAATGGAGGAGATCGCCGAATTCGTCGGCGAAGACCCCGCCGCGCGGCAGTATTTCGAAGCCGCGGCACGGCTGTATGAACGCATCGCCGCGGACTACGAGGGCCAGAACAAGGAGACTGCTGCGCTCGACGCTTTCTGCGAACCGAAGGCCTGACGCGCGCGTTAAGGCGGTGGAGTGAGCATCGCTCCCCCTCCCCTTGAGGGAGGGGCAGGGGGGAGGGGTGCTTCCATCCGCCGGCCGTGGCTTGGACCCACCCCTCCCCCCAACCCCCGCCCTCAAGGGGAGGGGGAGATGTGCATACCCTACCGTCCCCCATCGGATGCTGAACGACCCTTGCTGATCGCCCGGCTGCCGCCCGTGCTGCAATCCCGTCTCCTCACGCTGCAGCAGCGCGCGCCGCGGCACGGCTTTGCCCGCAATGTCGCCGTGATGCTCACCGGCACCGTCGCCGGACAGGCCATCAGCCTCGCTTTCGCGCCGCTGCTCACGCGCATCTTCACGCCGACGCAGTTCGGCGTGCTGGGCGTCTATACCGCGACGCTGATGATCTTCGGCATGATCGCCAGCCTGGCCCTGGAACTCGCCATTCCGATCTGCCTGGGCGAGGCCGAATGCGCCAACCTTGTCGTGCTGTGCGGCATCGTGCTTGCCGGCATGACTGCCGCGCTTGGGATCGCCGCGACGCTGATCCCGCCCGCGGCGCTGCACGCCATCGCCCTGGGACCGCTGGTTTCGCAACGCTATCTATTGCCGCTCGGCCTGCTGTGGCTGGGCGGCTATCACGTGATGCTCGGCGTGGCGACGCGCGCCGCTTCGTTCAAGGACATCGCGCGCACCCGACTGGCCCAGGGCCTCGGCGGACCCATATCGCAACTGACGCTGGGCCTGCTGGGAAGCGGCGCCACCGGCCTCGTCATCGGGTACATCATCGGCCAGACCGCGGCGACCCTGCCGCTGCTGTGGCGCTTCGTGGCGCGGCAGCCATCCTGGTTCGGCAACGTTTCACGCCGCGGCATGGCCGCCGTCGGCCGCCGCTACATCAAATTTCCGCTCTTCGCGAGCTGGTCGCGGCTGCTCGACATGGCCGGCAGCGGCGACATCCTGTTTGTGTTGTTCTCCGCCTGTTATTCGCCCGACATCGCCGGCTTCATGTTCCTGTCGGAGCGCGTCATCGTCCGCCCGCTAACGATCGTCAGCACATCGCTGCTTCAGGTGTTCACCGGCGAAGCCGGCCGCGCGGTCGCCCACGACCCCGCACAGTTGCGCCGCCGCTTCTGGCAGATGGTGCCGTTGCAATTTCTGATCGCCGGCCTGTGGATCGCCGCGGCCAACATTGTCGCTGCGTGGGCGTTCCCGCTGGTGTTCGGCAACGCCTGGGCTCCGGCGCTGCCGTACCTGCGCGCGCTCAGCCTGTCCTACCTGGTACAGATCGTGCTGCACCCGGTGTCGGGCACGCTGCAGGTGCTGGAACGTCAGGGGCTCTCCGCGGTGTGGCAGGTGGCACGGCTGCTGCTGGTGGTCGCAGCAGTGCTGTTGCCCTGGCATGCCGGGCTGTCCGCGGTGGAAGCGCTGTGGATCACCACCGCCGCCCAGGTGCTGTGCTGCCTGGCCCTGTTCGGCATCATGGCGCGCGCGATTGGGAATCTGGCGGCGTAACCTGCGGCCGGAACGCGGGCACATACTCGGCTGCGATCGCGCGACCGGCATGATACAGCACCTTGCGCGTCAGGCGCGGCGTCTGCGTCATGCTCTCCAGCACGATGTGGCGGAAACCGCTGCCACTTTGCAGCAACGTGCGCAACGCCGTTGCGCCATAGCCTGCCTTCACCGCATCGGTGAACGCTCGATAGTAATAGAACCGGTCGATCTTCGTTTTGTGCCGGCGCAGCGCATCCGCCAGCGCCGCATCGGACGCTACCAACGGATCCTCGCGCAGCAGCCGATCCTCCAGCGAGCGGATACGTTGCAGGTCCGCCGCGGACTGCACGTCCGTCAGCGTGCCCGAGCGCACCCGATAGCGGTACATCGCCTCCGGCATCAGCCACCAGCGCGCGCCGCGCAGCAGGCACGCGAGGTACAGCATGAAATCCTCGCCGAAACGATTGCGCTCGTCATAGCGCAGACCATGTGCGCGCAGGAACCGTCGCCGCATCAGCGGCTGCAGGAAGCCGTAGCTGATGCGCGGGGTATAGCGGCTGCCGATATTGCCCTCGACGAACTCCGCCGGCGACAGCCAGCGCGGTGCGTCGAGCACCGCGTCCGACAGCATCGGTTCGTTCGCCGCCAGCGCATCGTCCGGGCACAGCAGCAGATTGTCCGCTACCAGATCCGCGTTCCGCTGCTCCCCCAGCGACATCAAGGTTTCCAGACGGCGTGGGGCGAATCCGTCGTCAGCGTCCAGCAGCGCGATCCACTCGCCGCGCGCCTCGGCGAGGCCGCGGTTGCGCGATGCCGCCGGTCCGCGGTTCACCGGATTGCGCAGCAGCCGCACGCGGCGATCGCGCGCGGCGATGTTCTGCACGAAGTGCGGCGTGGCATCGCGCGAGCAATCGTCGATCACCAGCACTTCCAGCCGGTGTTCGGACTGGCGCAGCGCGGAGGCCAACGCCGCCGTTATGAACGGCGCCGCGTTATAGGCCGGCATCACGACGCTGACTCGGATTTCGTTATCATCCAACATCGGGAATCTCGCAGAAAACCTCGAATGGCCGATCGAACAGGGCAAGGACCGCCGGCGAGAGACGGAAGGCGGAGGGGTCGTCGCGGATCAGGTCGGTGTATTGTGAGCGATGGCAGGCGATCGCGCGCCGTTTCGCCGCGAGCTGGCGCGCAATGTCGAGGCAGGCACCGAACACCGGCGTCGCCGGCAGCCACGCATCAGGCGGCACCGTCCAGCCCCAGACTGGATAATATAACGAGCGGGCACCGATCTGCCACGCGACGCGCTGTCCAATGTAGTACGCGGCCTGGTGATCCGGATGTGGATCATGCAGCCACGTGGTGCAGACCGTGCCGATTCCACGCGCCCGTGCATAGGCGGCGACGCATGACACGACGGCGTCGAAACGAGCACCGCGCGTTGGGGCGTGCCCGTCCGGCAAGCCGAGGAACTCGATACGGTCGTCATCCAGGCCAAGCGCGCGGATTGCCGATCGGGCCTCGGACGCGCGCGTGGTTGCCAGTCTGGCCGGCGGATATTCGCGCGATCGCGGATGCGAGCCGCAGCCGTCGGTCAGCACCATGACGTAGGCGTCCAGTCCGTATTCCTGACACGCGGCCAGCAGCCCGCCGCAGCCGAGGCTTTCGTCGTCCGGATGCGGCGCCAGCACCAATACGGGCTGCGCGCCGACCAGCGTGCGACAATCCGTCCGCGGCAGATTGCGCAGAGACTGCAGTACTGATTCAGCCCGCACCATAGGGCGCAGCAAGCGCCCCAGGCGCCCTGGAATGCGCAACATGGCTTCATTCTCTCACCCGAACCTGCCGCTAACACGCAGAGACGCGTTTGGTTTCTTCAAAATTACCTAGCCGAGCGAGAGATGCATTGTCGAGACGGCAGAATATATGGGAAATCACACCCAAAATCCGAGCCTCGAAGTCACACGATTGCCCAACCGTTGCTGATGCGATTGCCAAACTTATACTATAGTGTAATGCCCCGGTCGACTCGCGGCTGCCGCCTGCGAACAGTGTCATTGCGAGAGACTTGGGCCTTCTGTCATTGCGAGTTGGCCACCGGCCGGCGAAGGCCGGCCCGCCCTGGATGAGACGGCGTCGGCGGCTTGACGTAAGTTCCCCCCTCCCCTTGAGGGAGGGGGTAGGGGGAGGGGTCGAT
>DASXFW010000250.1:0-14569 GCA_036489395.1 Acetobacteraceae bacterium
GTGCGCACATCCACCGACCGCGGATGTACGCACCCCTCCCCCAACCCCTCCCTCAAGGGGAGGGGGGAACCTACGTCAGGCCGCCGACGCCGTTTCGTCCAGTCGCGGGTCGGCCGAAGGCCGGTGGGCAACTCGCAAGGACAGACGTACGTTACGCCTTCAAATGCTCCGGAATCCTTAGCCCCAGCCGCACCGGCACGTTCCATAGCTCGCGCACCTGGCGCAGCGTGCGGAAGCCGGCGCGCAGATACGTGGGAAGCGCGCGCGGATGGTCGGCGGTGCAGGTGTTGACCGTCATGCCGCGAGCGCCGCTGCGCCACACCGAGTCCACCGCCTGGCGCAGGAACGCATAGCCGACGCCGGTGCCGATCGCGTGCGGCATCAGGCCGAAATAGCTGAGGTTCACGTCCGACCACGTGCGGCCGTCGAGCTCGAAGAAGCCGGCCGGCTCGCCATTCGCGTAGAGCACGTGGATCGACACCATCGGATCGCGCAGCAGCATCCCCAGTTCGTCGTCCGGCATGGTGCGGCGGAGCCACCACACGTAGTTGGCGCCGACGGTGTTGTAGAGATAGCGGTAGAAGCCGACGGTCGGCGCCTCGACCCGCACCACCTGGCAGGCAGTCGGCAGCGCGGGCGCGGCCTCGGCGGGAGGCCGGTCCATCCGCAGGAAGGTCACCGTGACGCGGACACGCACCACCGATTCCATGCCGCCCCCTCGGCGCGAAAAATCGCAGCGTAGCGGAGGGGGGATCGGGCGGGAAGCGGTTGCGGAGGTGGGGTTGGGGTGCCTCCGCCCTAATCGTCCAGGAAACTCCGCAACTTCCTGCTCCGGCTCGGGTGCTTCAACTTCCGCAGCGCCTTCGCCTCGATCTGCCGGATGCGTTCGCGAGTCACGTTGAACTGCTGCCCGACCTCCTCCAGCGTGTGGTCGGTGTTCATGCCGATCCCGAATCGCATGCGCAGCACGCGTTCCTCGCGCGGCGTCAGGCTCGATAGCACCCGAGTCGTCGCCTCGCGCAAATTCGCCTGGATCGCCGCATCCAGCGGGATCACCGCCGCCTTGTCCTCGATGAAGTCGCCGAGGTGCGAATCCTCCTCATCCCCGATCGGCGTTTCCAGCGAGATCGGCTCCTTGGCGATCTTCAGCACCTTCCGCACCTTCTCCAGCGGCATGCCGAGCTTGTCCGCCAGTTCTTCCGGTGTCGGCTCGCGGCCGATCTCGTGCAGCATCTGCCGTGACGTGCGCACCAGCTTGTTGATCGTCTCGATCATATGCACGGGAATGCGGATGGTCGGCGATCGACCGGGTGATCGCCTGGGACGCTCCGCCGGTACGATTTCCGATTAGTGCGGTCAGCTCGGCATTTATCCAGTCAGTGTGCCGGCTTTGCACGCTGCATCACCTCGAGCAGTCGGTCGAGAACCTCAGTGACTTCGGGGTCAATGCTGGTTAGCGTATTATATTCCACAAGCGAGTGGAAATCTGCCTTGGACATTTCGTTTTTTATTCCCAAGTGCCTGTAGTAGTTGCTGAAAATCGCTGGGATGACGCGTTCCGAAACCTTGACGTCATCACTCCACGGGTCAATGTCCAATATACGGAACGCCTCTTCGACGTCCCGAAGTGCCTTGTCCATGGCGTCGAGCCTCTGGCTTCGGATAGCCTGCCCAACCAGATCATTCGGCTCCCGACCGCGCGCGAAGTTCAGCATTACGTCGCGGCTAAAAATGTAGTTCTCTATTTCGCACTTGTGCCAACAATGGGCCGGAATCATAAACGAAGCGGGTAGGCCTCGTTCCAGTCGATCGAACAGAGCAAACGCCACCAGATCGGGGCGTGCCTCCCGAAGCCCACCGAAATGCTGCTGCGCACGCGTCGGTTGATTGGCGACATAATGGACGAAGGGCTGTTCGAGGAAGCGTCCGGCCGGGTGTTCCAACTTGGCGGCCAGGGCGCGGAGCACAGCCAAGTCTGTTGCCCCTTCAAGATATAGCACGGCCCCATTCAGATCCGCCTGGTAATACTGATCGAAGCCGATCTCACGGAGCGACTTCAGGAGCTGTGACCCGCGATCTATAATACGATGCGGCCGGTGGCCGACAAAGGCTATCACGACATCTCGTTCAGCGGCTTCGTTGAGGATAATCTCCGAATGGCTTGCTGCTATGATCTGCGATCCCGCTGCCTGGGCGCACTCAGACAACACGTTATAGATCTGCCGCTGACGGAGAATCTCCAGGTGGGCATCCGGTTCATCCAGTAGCAATGCCGCACCAGGATTAGCAAAGACATGAGAGAGCAACAGCAGAGTCTGCTGCAAACCACGACCGGCGCTGGCAACGTCAAGCTCGTGGCCGTGCTCGTCATAGGTTAGCCGGATTGAGCCGCGTGCCTTGTCTCGCACCGGATCCTTGAGCGAGATACCAAACATTGCGTTGATTCGTGTCTTGATCTGTTGCCACGCATCTCCTCCCGCTTCGTGCACCCGCAGGCAGAGATTGCGCAAAACCTGGGCGGTTTGGCCTTCGCCAATCAGCACGTCAATCCTACCAGGCGGAACCTCGGTTTCCTCAGTTGCCAGTCCCGACATCGGAGGTAGAAATGCAATTTTTACGTCCTGCGCTTCCAGAGGTACTTCCATGCGATCGTTGCTGGAGCCGTCCGGCAGGCGCAGCGGCCTGCAATAGATCGATTCGGGATTCCCATAATAAAATTCCAGCCCGCAGCTCCAGGCCTGGTCGGAGTCCTGACCCTCCACCAGGACGTCGATGAAGATCGGTTCCTGGGTGGTGCCTTCGGCGCTTTTCGTCTGCGCGTTGACGCTAAGGTTACGCCAGAGAAGACGCGCCTCTGAAATCGGGGTGTGTGTCAGGGCAAGTCGATTGAGTGTAACGCCAGGACGAATTTTGGCCGTCGATCCGGCCCTGCGCGCTCGCCACTCTCGCACCCCGGACTGCCACAGCGCCAAAGCCTGAAGAGCAGAGGTCTTACCAGAATTGTTGGGACCAATGAAAACGACAGTCTGCCCGATCTCGATATCGATTTGTTCGAGCGTCTTGAAGTTTCGGACTTTCAGCCGGGTCAGCACCTAATCATCCAGGAAACTCCGCAACTTCCTGCTCCGGCTCGGGTGCTTCAACTTCCGCAGCGCCTTCGCCTCGATCTGCCGGATGCGCTCGCGAGTCACGTTGAACTGCTGCCCGACCTCCTCCAGCGTGTGGTCGGTGTTCATGCCGATCCCGAATCGCATGCGCAGCACGCGTTCCTCGCGCGGCGTCAGGCTCGACAGCACCCGAGTCGTCGCCTCGCGCAAATTCGCCTGGATCGCTGCATCCAGCGGGATCACCGCCGCCTTGTCCTCGATGAAGTCGCCGAGGTGCGAATCCTCCTCATCCCCGATCGGCGTTTCCAGCGAGATCGGCTCCTTGGCGATCTTCAGCACCTTCCGCACCTTCTCCAGCGGCATGCCCAGCTTGTCCGCCAGTTCTTCCGGCGCCGGCTCGCGGCCGATCTCGTGCAGCATCTGCCGAGACGTGCGCACCAGCTTGTTGATCGTCTCGATCATATGCACGGGAATGCGGATCGTCCGCGCCTGGTCGGCGATCGACCGGGTGATCGCCTGCCTGATCCACCACGTCGCATAGGTGCTGAACTTATACCCGCGGCGGTACTCGAACTTATCGACCGCCTTCATCAGCCCGATATTGCCTTCCTGGATCAGGTCCAGGAATTGCAGCCCGCGGTTGGTGTATTTCTTCGCGATCGAGATCACCAGGCGCAGGTTCGCCTCGATCATCTCCTTTTTCGCCCGCGCGCTGTCCCGCTCGCCGCGGCCCACCGTCTGGAACACGCGGCGGAATTCGCTGATCGGCAGCCCCGCATCGTTCGCCACCGCGGCGATCTGCGCGCGGACATTGCCCACGTCGCTCGGGTGCCGCACGACGAACGCCTTCCACCCCTTCGATGGCAGCCCGGCCACCCGGTCCAGCCAGTTCGGATCCAGCTCCTCGCCGCGGTACTGCTTCAGGAACTCGTCGCGCGGCACCTTGCAGCCCTCGGCCATGCGCATGAGCTGGCCTTCCAGCGCAGTGAGCCGCTGGTTGAGCTGCTTGAGCTGCATCACCAGCTCCTCGATGCGGTTGTTGTGCAACCGCACCTGGCCGACCTTCTGCACCAGCTCGTCGCGCGACTTCTCATAGGTCTTTTCCGACCGCGAGCTGACATCCTCGCCCGAGGTCATCGTCTCCAGCCGGCGGTGCTGCATCTTGTACAGCTTCTTGTACAGCGCCTCGATCTCCTCGAAGGTCGCCAGCACTTCCGGCTTCAGCTTCTCTTCCAGCGCGGACAGCGACATGCCGGGACCTTCGCCGTCCTCGTCGTCCATGTCCTCGGCTTCGAAGGCGGCAGGCTCCGCCTCGGCCCCGCCGTTCACCTCGGCGGGCGGCGCGCTGCCGTCGCCGGTCGGCGCACCGGCGCCTTGCGTCGCCTCCAGGTCGATGATGTCGCGCAGCAGCATCCGCCCGGCCTTGAGCTGGTCGTGCCAGGAGATGATCGCCTTGAAGGTCAGCGGGCTCTCGCACAGCCCGCCGATCATCATATCGCGCCCGGCCTCGATGCGCTTGGCGATGGCGATCTCGCCCTCGCGCGACAGCAGCTCGACGCTGCCCATCTCGCGCAGGTACATGCGCACGGGGTCGTCGGTGCGGCCGAGGCTCGCCTCATCGACGTTGCCGCTGGCTTGCTCCTCCTCGCCCTCGGCTTCCTCGGTCTTTTCCGCCTTGGGGGCGGGGGCTTCCCCGTCCTCGGTCTCCTCGTTCTCGACGACCTGGATGCCCATTTCGTTGAAATTGGCCATCACGTCTTCGATTTGCTCGGAGCTGTTTTGCTCGGGCGGCAGGATCTGGTTCAGCTCGTCGAAGGTGATGTAGCCGCGCTCCTTGCCGCGCGCGATCAGCCGCTTCACGGCGGCGGTCTGCACGTCGAGCAGGGTGGTTTCCACGTCTTGTTCCGCGGTGACGGTTTCGGCGGTCACGCTGGGCTTCGTCGCCATCGCTCTCGGCACTCCTTGTCAGTCGTGGGACGCGCCGTCCGCGGCGCGATGCCCCTCTACCCTATGCAGCGAGTTCAACCCCGTCGGGTTCGCCCGCCATGACCTTGTTCAGCGCTTCCTTGAGCGCCAGCGCCCGGCGCTGGGTTTCCGGGTTGAGGTCCCGGGCGGCGTCGAGTTCCGCCGCCTTCACCTCGTCCCGCAAACGTTCCAGATTGAGGAACCCGAAGATGTGCCACCACCCCGCTTCGGCCTCCGCCGGCATCGCCACCAAAGCCGCACACGCCGGCAGCGGCACCGGGGCCGCCGCCACGACCTGCGCGACATCGCTCTGTAATCCAGATATCGTGAGGTGGTCGATCAGTGCCTGCGAGTCAAGGATATCGGCGCTTTCCGCCCAATTTCTAACCGCGTCGCGCAGAATGCCGAGCGGACCGGCCAGTTCCAGCCCGGCATAAGCGTGGTCCACGTCGCGCAGCAGCTCCGGATGACGCAGCAGGATGGCGGTGAGAATACGCGCGCGTTCGATTGCCGTGCCGTTGGCGGAGGTGGGCGGGCGAGGGGCGGAGCGCGTCAGGCCGGGGGCCTGCCGGCCGAAACGCTGGTCGGAGGACGGCCGGCCAAAGCGCTGGTCGCGGGACTGCCGCCGGGCGGCGTAGAACCGGCCGCGCAGCGCCTGGCGGTATTCGTCCGCCAGCGCGCGGTCCGGAATGCGCCGCGCCGCCGCATCCAGCCGGCCGAGCAGTCCGGCGCGGGCTTCCGGCGTTGCCTCGCCGCCCGCCTCGCGCAGCAGGTCGTACAGCGCATCGGCCAGGGGCCGGGCAGAGTCGAGCACCGCCTGGAATGCCGCGGTGCCCTGGCGGCGGACCAGCGTGTCGGGGTCTTCGCCAGTGGGTAGCGTCGCGATGCGGATGGTGCGGTCGGGGGCGAGCATCGGCAGTACCAGCTCCGCGGCGCGGGCTGCGGCGCGGGCGCCGGCGGCGTCGCCGTCGAAGCAGATCACCGGCACAGGCGACAGCCGCCAGAGTTCGTTCAACTGGTCCTCGGTCAGCGCGGTGCCCAGCGGCGCCACCGCGGCGCCGAAACCCGCCTGGTGCAGGGCGATGACGTCCATGTAGCCCTCGACCACCACCAGCGGCGACGCGCGGACACCCTCCCGCGCCAGGTCCAGCGCGTACAGGTTGCCGCGCTTGGAAAAGAGGTCCGTTTCCGGTCCGTTGAGGTATTTTGGCTGGCCGTCGCCCATGATGCGTCCGCCGAAGCTGATGGTCCGACCGCGGCGGTCCCTTATCGGGAACATCACGCGATTGAAGAACAATTCGTACCGCCGTCCGGTTTCATCGTCCTGGCGCATCAATCCGGCGGCGATGAGTTGTTCCGGCGTCACGCCCTCGCGAGCCAGTTCCGCCGCCAGCATGCCGCGGCTTTCGCCCGACCAGCCGAGGCCGAAACGGCGGATCGACTCGTCGCTCAGCCCGCGGCCGCGTAAGTAGGCGAGGGCGTGGCGTCCCTCGGGCAGGTGCAGGCGGCGCTGGTAGGCGGTGCCCGCCGCGTCCAGCACGGCCACAAGGTCCAGCCTGCGTCGCTCCGATTCTGCCGCTTCGGGCGAAGGCTTCGGCACATCCAGTCCGGCTTCGGCGGCGAGTTGCTCGACCGCCTCCATGAAGCCGAGGCCCTGCGTCTGCATGACGAAGCTGATCGCGTCGCCATGCGCGCCGCAGCCGAAGCAGTGATAGCCGTCGTCATAGACATAAAAGCTGGGCGTCTTCTCGTTGTGGAACGGGCAGCACCCTTTCCACTGCCGCCCCGACCGCGCCAGCTTCACCTTGCGCCCCACCAGCGCCGTCATCGACGTACGGTTGCGCAGTTCTTCCAGGAAGTTGGGCGGCAGCGCCATCAGCCCCCCACAGCGTCCCCCCTCCCCTTGAGGGAGGGGGAGCAGCTTCTTGCCCCTGCCGCCGCCCGTCACGAAAGGCGCGCCTTGACCATCGGACCAGCCTTCGACAGGTCCAGCGTCGCCGCGTGCGACGCCCGCAGCGCCGCCATCACTTTCCCCATGTCCTTGATCGACGCCGCCCCTGTCGCGGCGATCGCGGCGTCGATCGCCCGGGTCATGCCGGCCTCGTCGAGCTGCTGCGGCAGGAAGCTTTCCAGCACGGCGATTTCCGCTTCCTCCTTCGCTGCGAGCTCCGGCCGGTGGCCCTGCAGGTACATCTCCACCGACTCGCGGCGCGACTTCACCATGCCGCGCAGCATGGCGACGATCTCCTCCTCCGGCACCTTGTCGATGCCCTTCGGCCGCGCGGCGATGTCGGTGTCCTTCAGCCTGGCCAGGATCATGCGCAGCGTGGACGTGCGCGCCGCGGTGCCCGCCTTCATGGATGTCTTGAGCTGGTCGGTGAACTGGTCTCTGAGCGCCATGGGCACCACCTCCGGCAGAACGAGGGCTCCTACACTACAGGGCGCTGCTCACCGTGAGAGTACTCGCGTTCCAGGGCAATTGCGCGCGCCGCGTAATTTCGCCGCCATCCGCGACTCTGCAAGACCTCGGCACCGAGAGCCGCCGACGCTTCCGGACTTCGGCTACGTCGCCGGCGCCCGCCAATCGGCCCCGGTCTCATGATCCGGGTGCTGGCGGCTGGTCCGGTCCCGCGCCGGAAGCTGTTCCGATCGCATCTCCGGTAGCCGGCCTGGCACAAGGTCCGCCACCCACGCCAGCCGGCTCTCCACCCCGAACACCCGCCGGGCCGGCACGGATGCCGGGTCGTCCAGGCTGCCGATCGTCACCTCCATGTGCGATGCGTCCTCATAGCGGAACGTCAGCGGCGTGCCGCATGCCGCGCAGAAGTCGCGGAATGCCGACGCCGAGCTGCGAAATGACGCGGGCTGCCCTCGCGTCCACACCACATCGGCCTTCGCCAGTTTGGCCAGGGCCGCGAATGGGCCGCCGACGGCCTTCTGGCACATGCGGCAGTGGCAGACGCTGCCCTCGGGCGTAGAAAGCAAGGCGTAGCGTACGCCGCCGCACTGGCAGCCGCCGGTGGCAACAGGGCGTCGGTCTTCGGTCATCGCAGCACCTCCCAGGCGGACGGAATTTCCCAGGCCTGCCAAAGCGTGCTTGCGGCCGGAAATTTCTTCCCATACAAGCGCCGCCATGGCGATCAGCATCGACTCTATCATCGAACAGCTCGGCGGTGCGGAAGCCGCTGCCCGCCTGGCCGGCGTCGGTACCGAGGCGATCCGTAAATGGCGCCAGGCCGACGCCATCCCGTCGCGCCACTGGGCCGCGATCATCGCCGCCACGGGCCTGACGCTGGCCGACCTGCAAAACACCCCCGCCGAGGCCGCCCCTGACGATGTCCCCCCCGGCGCCACGGCCGCGCTGGTCCTGGGCGACGGCGCCGTCTTCTGGGGCCGCGGCTTCGGCGCCCACACCGGCTCGCCCGCCCCGGTCGGCGAGGTCTGCTTCAACACCGGCATGACCGGCTACCAGGAGACGCTGACCGATCCTTCCTACGCCGGCCAGATCATCACCTTCACCTTCCCGCATATCGGCAACGTCGGCACCAACCCCGAGGACATCGAGGCCCCCACCATCGCCGCCCGCGGCCTGGTGGTGAAGCAGGACGTGACCGAGCCGTCCAACTGGCGCGCCGCCCAGCACCTCGACGCCTGGCTGCGCGCCCGCGGCATTGCCGGCGTGGCGGGCGTGGACACCCGCGCCCTGACGGTGCGCATCCGTGACGGCGGCGCGCCGAACGGCGTGCTGGCGTTCCCCGCCGACGGCCGCTTCGATCTCGCCGTCCTGCGCGCCCAGGCGGCGGCGTGGCCCGGGCTGGAGGGCATGGATCTCGCGAAGGAGGTCACCTGCCGGCAGATGTACGATTGGGACGAGACGCGCTGGGCGTGGCCCGACGGCACCGGCCGGCAGACCGCGCCGAAGCACCACGTCGTCGCCGTGGATTACGGGGCGAAACGCAACATCCTGCGCTGCCTGGCCTCGGCCGGCTGCCGCGTCACCGTGGTGCCGGCCACGGCCAGCGCCGACGACATTCTGCGCCACGCGCCCGACGGCGTGTTCCTGTCGAACGGCCCCGGCGACCCGGCCGCGACCGGCGACTATGCGGTGCCGGCGATTCGTGGCGTGCTGGACGCCGGCGTGCCGGTGTTCGGCATCTGCCTCGGGCATCAGTTGTTGGCGCTGGCGCTGGGCGCGAAGACCTACAAGCTGGAGCGCGGCCACCGCGGCGCCAACCAGCCGGTGAAGGACCTTGTCACCGGCAAGGTCGAGATCACCAGCCAGAACCACGGCTTCGCGGTGGACGTGGCCACTCTGCCCCCCGCCGTCCAGGTCACGCACGTCTCCCTGTTCGACGGCTCGAACGAGGGCCTGGCCTGCACCGACCGCCAGGCATTTTCCGTGCAGTACCACCCGGAAGCAAGCCCCGGACCGAGCGACAGCCGGTACTTGTTCGAGCGGTTCGTGGGGATGATGGAAGGACGCTCATAGGCCATGGACCCGGCGGCATTCCGTGAGATCGTCCGGACCGTCACGGTTTCATATCCCATACCTTTCATATTTGCCTGTCTGATCGCGGTTTTGTTGTTCTGCTTCGTGGGTGCTGCGGTCGTGCCTGCCCCTTTGTCGTGGGTGTTCGCCGCAACCGGCATCGTCTCCTTCCTGGTCGCCGTTGGCATCGCTATATTTGCTATCCTGCGCAGGCCGGACCTGCTGCGATCGGAGCGGTACAGCCTGGCCAGCCGATACATCGACCTGTTGGATGATGGCGACATGGATCAGGCGACGCGTGATGCGGCGGCAAAGACTATCGACGGCTTCATGCAAGAGGGCGTGCCGAAACGGACATTGCCCGATTCGCCGCGACCGCACGACGTCACAGGAAGGCATTAGAGATGAGTAACCGAATTTACCTGATAACGATCGATCCCACCGATCCGTCAGCGGATCACGCGCGGCTCAAGGCCTTCTTCAAGGCAGGAAGCCCGCATATCGATAATTGGTGGAACCACATCCCGCACGTCTTCATGGTAAGCACTGACCTGGATGCCGATGCCATCAGCGAACTGATCCGTCCGTTCGCCGGTCGTGCGCGATTCCTGGTGATTGAGGTGCAGCCGGAAGAATCGGAAGGATCATTGCCCGAACGCGCTTGGCGCTGGATCCAGAAGCGATCCCGGCATGATGAAATGGCCAATGCCAACTGACGCGAAGTTTGAACCGGCCGCATTGCTGCTATGCGTCGCGTACCGCAACGTGATCAGCGACGCCAACATTGAGTTGGCGCATGAGCAGTTTGTTTCGCTGGCCGGGCAACCGATCGATTATGCCACGTTTTGCGACGCGATCGCGGCCTGCTGGCGGGACCACCTGATCCGCGAGCCGATTCGGCTGCCCGAGGGCGCGCTGCAATGCCACTGGCACCTGGAACTGACACCGAAGGGCGTCGCGGCGGCGCGGGCGTTCATCGCGGATATGTCGGAATAAACAGAGTGTGCAGGAATCTTGCACACTTTGCCGAATCTCGAGAATGAACCCGAATTCTGGCTTTCCCGGAGCAATCTGAATGCCCCGTCGCACTGACATCTCCTCCATCCTGATCATCGGCGCCGGCCCGATCGTCATTGGCCAGGCCTGCGAGTTCGACTATTCCGGCGCCCAGGCCTGCAAGGCCCTGAAAGCCGAGGGCTATCGCGTCATTCTGGTGAATTCCAACCCCGCCACCATCATGACCGACCCCGGCCTGGCCGACGCGACCTACGTCGAGCCGATCACCCCGGAGATCGTCGAAAAGATCATCGCCCGCGAGAAACCCGACGCCCTGCTCCCCACCATGGGCGGCCAGACGGCGCTGAATATCGCGATGCAGCTCGCCCGCAACGGCGCGCTGGAACGCCACAACGTCGAGCTGATCGGTGCCCGCGCCGACGTCATCGACCGCGCGGAAGACCGCCTCAAATTCCGCGACGCCATGGCGGCGATCGGCATCGAATCCCCCCGCTCCGCCATCGCCCACACGATGGAAGAAGCCCGCGCCGCACTAACAACGACCGGCCTGCCCGCGGTCATCCGCCCGTCCTTCACGCTCGGCGGCACCGGCGGCGGCATCGCCTACAACCGGGAAGAGTTCGAACAAATTGTCGGCGGCGGCCTGGAAGCGTCGCCCACCACCGAAGTGCTGATCGAAGAATCCGTGCTCGGCTGGAAGGAATTCGAGATGGAGGTCGTGCGCGACCGCGCCGACAACTGCATCATCATATGCTCCATCGAGAACGTCGATCCGATGGGCATCCACACCGGCGACAGCGTCACCGTCGCCCCCGCGCTGACCTTGACCGACAAAGAATACCAGATCATGCGCGACGCCTCGATCGCCTGCCTGCGCGCGATCGGCGTCGATACCGGCGGATCGAACGTGCAGTTCGCGGTGAACCCAGCCGACGGCCGCATGCTCATCATCGAGATGAACCCGCGCGTGTCGCGTTCCTCGGCGCTCGCCTCGAAAGCAACCGGCTTTCCCATCGCCAAGATCGCCGCGAAGCTCGCCGTCGGCTACACGCTGGACGAACTCGCCAACGACATCACCCGCGTCACGCCAGCCAGTTTCGAACCGACCATCGACTACGTCGTGGTGAAGATCCCCCGCTTCACCTTCGAAAAATTCCCCTGCACGCCGGCGCTGCTGACCACGTCGATGAAATCCGTCGGCGAGGCGATGGCGATCGGCCGCAGCTTCGCCGAAGCGCTGCAAAAGGGCCTGCGCAGCATGGAGACCGGCCTCGCCGGCCTCGACGAAATCGAACCGCCCGGCGACGGCGGCCCCGACGCCTTCCGTGCCGCATTGTCCACCCCGCGCCCCGATCGCCTGCTGGTCGCCGCGCAGGCATTGCGCGCCGGCCTCAGCATCGAGGACATCCACGACGCATCCAAATTCGACCCGTGGTTCCTGCGCGAGCTCGAACGCATCGTCGATGCCGAACGCAACATCGCCGCATCCGGCCTGCCGCGGGATCCGGGCGCCGTTCGACGCCTGAAGGCACTTGGCTTCTCCGACCACCGCCTGGGCGAACTCACCGGCCGCACCGAGGACGCCATCGCCAGACATCGCATCGAGATCGGCGTCCTCCCGGTTTACAAACGCATCGACACCTGTGCCGCGGAGTTCGCCTCCGCCACGCCCTACATGTATTCCACTTACGAAGGCGGCTACGGCACGCCGGCTTGCGAATCCAACCCGACCGACCGGACCAAGGTCATCATCCTCGGCGGCGGACCCAACCGCATCGGCCAGGGCATCGAGTTCGACTATTGCTGCGTCCATGCCGCCTACGCGCTGAAGGACGCCGGCTTCGAGACCATCATGGTCAACTGCAATCCGGAAACCGTCAGCACCGACTACGACACGTCCGACCGGCTCTATTTCGAACCGCTCACCGCCGAGGACGTCATCTCCCTCGTCCGCAAGGAGCAAACCAACGGCACCCTGCTCGGCTGCATCGTGCAATACGGCGGACAGACCCCGTTGAAACTGTCGCAGGCCCTCAGCAAGCAGAACATCCCCATCCTGGGCACCAGCGCCGACGCGATCGACGTCGCCGAGGACCGCGAGCGCTTCCAGCAGCTTCTGCGCAAGCTGGGCCTGCGCCAGCCGGACAACGGCATCGCCCGTTCCGCCGCCGAGGCCGAAACGATCGCCGACCGCATCGGCTATCCGGTGGTGATCCGCCCCAGCTATGTGCTCGGCGGACGCGCGATGGAGATCGTCTATGACCGCGCCGGCCTGCACCGCTACATGCGGGAGGCGGTGCGCGTTTCCGGCGACAACCCCGTGCTGATCGACCGCTACCTCAACGACGCGATCGAGGTCGATGTGGACTGCATCGCCGACGGCGAGACCGTCTATGTCGCCGGCGTCATGGAGCACATCGAGGAAGCCGGCATCCATTCCGGCGACAGCGCATGCAGCCTGCCGCCTTATACCTTGGCGCCCGCCACCGTGACCGAACTGAAGGCGGAGACCGGCGCGATGGCCAAGGCGCTCGGCGTCGTCGGCCTGATGAACGTGCAGTACGCGATCAAGGACGACGTGATCTACGTGCTGGAAGTGAACCCGCGCGCGTCGCGCACGGTGCCGTTCGTCGCCAAGGCGACCGGCGTTGCGGTTGCCAAGGTTGGCGCCCGTGTCATGGCCGGCGCCCGCCTGGCGGATTTCAATCTTGATGACGAAGCGATCGCCCCGCACGTGGCGGTGAAGGAAGCCGTGTTCCCGTTCGCTCGCTTCCCCAACGTGGACACCATCCTCGGCCCCGAAATGAAATCCACCGGCGAGGTGATGGGCATCGACGCGTCGTTCGAACGGGCCTTCGCCAAGTCGCAGCTCGGTGCCGGGGTGATCCTGCCGCAATCCGGTACAGTGTTCCTGTCGATCAAGGACGCCGACAAGAAAGGCCTGCCGGCGCTGGCGCGGCGGCTGGTGGATATGGGCTTCCGCATTCTCGCCACCCGCGGCACCGCCGCGCGCATCCGCGAAACCGGGCTGCCCGTGACCGTGGTGAACAAGGTGCTGGAAGGCCGGCCGCACTGCGTGGACGAAATCCGCTCCGGCAACATCCAGCTTGTGGTCAACACCGCGTCCACGCCGCAGTCGGTCGCCGACAGTTTCGAAATCCGCCGCAGCGCGCTGACCCACCAGGTGCCGCACTACACCACCATGGCGGGTGCCCGGGCGGCGGTGCACGCCATTGCCGCCCTGAAATCGGGGACGCTTGAAGTCGCGCCCCTGCAATCCTACTTTCGCGGATCGTTCTAGGCGTTACCGTCGCGCCCGGCCGCTACCGGACTGCGGCGGCTGCGCATGGCCGGAACGCTTTGCCCAAAGGAAGTTGCCCCGTGCAGAAGTTTCCCATGACCGCCCCGGGCCTGCAGCGGCTGGAAGACGAGCTTCGTCACCTCCGATCGGAGGAACGCCCGTCGATCATCCGTCAGATCGCGGAAGCGCGCACCCATGGCGATCTGTCGGAGAACGCCGAATACCACGCCGCGCGCGAACGCCAGTCCTTCATCGAGGGCCGCATCGCCGAGCTCGAGGAAATCGTTTCCTCTGTCGAGGTCATCGATCCGTCGTCGCTGTCGGGCGAGCATGTGATGTTCGGTGCGCATGTCAGCCTGGTGGACGAGGAGACCGAGAAGGAGGTCACCTACCAGATCGTCGGCCTGCATGAGGCGGACATCCGCTCCGGCCGGCTGTCGGTTTCCTCGCCGCTGGCCAAGTCGCTGATCGGCAAGAAGGTGGGCGACACGATTTCGGTGCCCGCGCCGGGCGGCGACCGGTCATACGAGATTCTCGGGATCAGGTTCGGCTAGGCGCGCGAGCGCGGAGGCCCGCCGCCATGGCCGGCTCCTGTCATTGCGAGGCCGCTGTCATTGCGAGGCCGCTTGGCCGAAGCAATCTCCCGCGGGGGATTGCTTCGGCCAAGCGGCCTCGCAATGACAGCGGCCT
>DASXFW010000259.1:0-2964 GCA_036489395.1 Acetobacteraceae bacterium
GGGTTGGGGGAGGGGTGCGTTCATCCACCGGCCGGGGATGTACGCACCCCTCCCCCAACCCCTCCCGCAAGGGGAGGGGGGAACTTTGTTTCTTGGTAGGCCGCGTGACCGAAGCAATCTCCGTTCGTGACGAGCCGCCGGCTGCTCGTCACGAACGAGATTGCTTCGGCCACGCGGCCTCGCAATGACAGGGGGCTCCAGGTTCTTGTAAGGTGCGAAGCAATGACAAGTGAGGCACGTCCCTCCAACAGACTCCGGATTACCAGCCCATGTCCTCCATCCTGACCCCCGTGCAGCTCGCCGCCTTCAATCGCGATGCCTTCGTCATCGTCCGCACCATGTTCGAAGCGGAGGAAACCGCCCTGCTCCGTACCGCGATGGAGCAGGATCCGGAAGTATCGGGACATGTGCTGGATCGTTTGGATGCGGACGGGGCAGCGACGCGCATCGCGCTGTGGAACCGTGCCGGCGACAGCGTGTATGGCATGGCCGCGCGTTGCGCCCGCATGGTCGATACGATGGAACAGATCCTCGGCGGCCCGGTGTATCACTTTCAGTCGAAGCTGACGGCGAAGGAGCCGTTCGTCGGCGGCGCGTGGGAATGGCACCAGGACTATGGGTATTGGTACTACAACGGCTGCATGTTTCCCCATCTCGCGAGCTGCCAGATCGCGCTCGACCGATCCACCACAGCGAACGGCTGCCTGACCATGGTGGCCGGTTCGCATCACCTCGGCCGCATCGACCACGTGCCGGTGCCGGGCGAGGGTCAGAACGTCGCGGACCCCGCCCGCATGCGCGACATCCTGGCGCGGCTGGAGGAAGTGCCGTGCGAGCTGGAACCCGGCGACGCAGTGTTCTTCCACAGCAATACGCTGCATCGCTCGGCGCAAAATCGCTCGCCGCACCGGCGCTGGACGCTGATCTGCTGCTACAACCGCATCGACAACGACACAGTGACGAAAACCGACGACCGGTACTACGTGCCGCTCGATCGCGTGCCCGACAGCGCCGTGAAACAGGCTGGCCTGCGTTTCGCGAGTGGCTCCGAGCACTTTACCAGCCGGCCTTTCGTCCCCAAGGTAGCGTAAGAACGAACGATGGAGGACGAGATATGAAGCGGTTGTTCGGCGGCGGGCATGAGGCGGCGGCGGAAGACTTCCCGGTGAAGCACTCCGACGAGGAATGGCGCGCGAAACTGAACTCGCAGCAGTTCGCCGTCCTGCGCAAGCACTCGACCGAGCGCGCCGGCACCAGCGTGCTCAATCACGAGAAGCGGCATGGCACGTTCATCTGCGCCGGCTGCGGCCACAAGCTGTTCGATTCAGAAACTAAATTCGAAAGCGGCACCGGCTGGCCCAGCTTCTTTGCGCCGTTGGACAGCGCGGTGGGCACCACGGAAGACCGCAGCTTGTTCATGACGCGCACGGAAGTGCATTGCAGCCAGTGTGGCGGCCATCTCGGCCATGTGTTCGAGGACGGCCCGCGTCCGACCGGCCTGCGCTATTGCATGAACGGCGCCGCGATGGATTTCAAGCCGGAGGGCTGAGCACCACCCCCACGCGGCGCTGTTCGTGTCGCGTGAGTGCGGCGGCCTACGTGCTGAACCGCCGTACCGCCGCTTCGTCCAGCGTCACGCCCAGTCCGGGACCCTGCGGCACGTCCAGGTAGCCGTCGTTGAAACGCACCGGTTCCTCGAAGATCTCGTTCTGCAATGCATTGTTCCCGACGTCGTATTCCAGCAGCGGCGGAAACGGCACGTGGTCGGCGTGCGGATATGACGGCAATGCCGCGAGGAAGTGCAGCGCAGCCGCCAGCCCCACGCCGGTGCCCCAGACATGCGGCGAAATCCGCAGGTGCTCGGCCGCGCACAGCACGCCGATTGTGCGCCCGACCTCGAACCCGCCGCATAGCGTCAGATCCGGCTGCACCACCGCGGCCAGCCGTGCATCGATCAGGCGGCGGAAGTCGAACACGGTGTAGAGCGCCTCGCCGGTCGCCAGCCGAACCGGCGCGCGCGACGCCAGGCTGCGATAGCCGGCCCAGTCCTGCGGCGCCAACGGTTCCTCGTACCAGTGGATGTCGGCGTCTGCGGTGCGACGCATGCTCTCCAGCACGCCGTCTTCCGTATAGTTGCCGTTGGTATCGACGGTCAGCAGCGGCGCACCGCCGATGATGCGGCGGGCCAGGTTGCAGCGCGCAGCGTCCTCGGCGGGATGGCGGCCGATCTTGATCTTGAACGCGCCAAAGCCGCGTTCGGCATTCGCTTCGAGTTGCCGCGCCAGCGCTGCATCCTGATCGTCGTCAGCAGTAAAGTACCCGCCCGACGCATAGACCGGGATCCGCTCGCGCAGGCGTCCGCCGATCAGTTCCGCGACCGACAGGCCGAGCAGCTTGCCCATCGCGTCGTGCGCCGCGATGTCGATGGCGCCGAGCAGTGCGGTCATTTGGTTTTGCGTGCCCATATGGTACATGCGCGCCAGAACCTCCTGCCCGGCGGCTCGCTGTGCGAACACACTGCGCCCGACGTAGAATGGCCGCAGCACATCCGCCCAGGCGCGCAACACGGCCCCGGGCCCCGCGGCTTCGCCGATGCCCTGCACACCGTCCTCGGTATCCAGCAGCACCAGGCTGCCGCTGCGCGCGCGCACCAACCCGCGGGAGGAGCCGTACGTCTCCGGTGGTGTGAAAGTCAGCGGTATGACTCGGATGTCGCGAATGCGGGACATGGAGTTCTCCTGGCGGCGGCTGATGAAGTCTGCGCGGGTGGGGGCTTATCTTCAAGGCTCGTGCGGTACGGAGTACCGCAAGGGTTCAGCGCAGAGGAAGACAGAGATCCGCAGAGCTCGCAGAGAAGAAATTGTTGATCCCTGCGTGCCGAATGACCGTGCGGGCATTCCCTACACCTAACAAGAAACCGGCCCCCCTTCTGTCATTGCGAGGCCGCCTGGCCGAAGCAATCTC
>DASXFW010000162.1:0-9871 GCA_036489395.1 Acetobacteraceae bacterium
GTCATTGCGAGTTGACGGCGGCCGAGGTGGCGGTCCCGCCCTGGATGAAACGGCTTCGGCGGCCTGACGTAAGTTCCCCCCTCCCCTTGAGGGCTTGGGCCGCGAAGCGGACCGAGGCCAGGGGGAGGGGTGCGTACATCCACTGACCGCGGATGTACGCACCCCTCCCCCGACCCCTCCCTCAAGGGGAGGGGGGACTTACGCTCCGGCCGACGCCGTTTCATCCAGGGCGGGTCGGCCGAAGGCCGGTGGCCAACTCGCAATGACAGGGGGAACAGGCCTCGCAACGGCACTAGACCGCCCCCGCCACATGCATCGCATCAATCTCCGCGGCGCCATATCCCAGCTCCCGCAGCACCTCATCCGTATGCTGTCCGAGCGACGGCACATCCCCCATCACCGCCTCTTCATCGGTGAACGTGAACGGCGGCAGCAACGCACGCACCTCCCCGTTCGCCGTGCGCACATCGCGCCACCTGTCGCGCGCCGCGAACTGCACATGGTGCCAAACATCGATCGACTGGTTCAGCCGCCCGTTGGCAATCCCCGCCGCATCCAGCACCGCCACGACCTCGGCCGAGTTCATCGTCGCGAAATGATCCTCGATCAGCGCGGTCAGTTCCGCGCGATGGTCGCGCCGTGCGCTCATCGTGGCGAAGTGTGGATCGGTGCCGACCTCCGGCCGGTGCAGCACCTTGTCGCAGAACACCTTCCATTCGCGTTCGTTCTGCAGCCCGAAGATCACTTCCCCATCCATCGTGCGATGCTTGCCATACGGCGCCAGCAACGGATGCCCGCCCGGATCGCGCGGCTGCGGCGAGTTGCCATAGGCGGCGCGATACACCGGCGCCGTCATCCACTCGGCCACCGCATCGAGCATGGCGATCTTCACATTCCCGCCCTCGCCGGTGCGCGACCGCCGCAGCAGCGCGGACAGGATGCCGGTCAGCGCATACATGCCGGTGGCGATGTCGGCGGCCGAAATGCCAACCCGCGACGGCACCTCCGGCGAGCCGGTGACGCTGATCAGCCCCGACTCCGCCTGGATCAGCAGGTCGTACGCCTTCTTCTGCGCGAACGGTCCCGACTCGCCGTAGCCGGAGATGTCGCACACCACCAGCTTCGGATGATGCGGCTTCAGGGCTTCATAACTCAGTCCCAGCCGCGCCGCCGCGCCTGGCGCCAGGTTCTGCAGCAGCACGTCCGCCCCATCCAGCAGACGCGCCAGCACCGCACGCGCCTGGTCGTTCTTCACATCCAGCGTGACCGACCGCTTTGCCCGATTGAGCCACACGAAATAACACGACTCGCCATGCACGAACGTATCGTACGCGCGTGCGAAATCGCCTGTGCCGGGGCGCTCGATCTTGATCACGTCGGCACCCAGATCGGCCAGATGCCGGCTGCAGATCGGCGCCGCCACCGCATGTTCCAGCGCGATCACGCGCATGCCTTCCATTGGTCGCACTGTGCGGGTGTTCCTTGCGTTTCCTACAGCGGCAGGAAAGCGGAGGGGGCAGGCGATGTCAAAAACCGGTGGCGGCTTGATATTCTTCGCATCCCAGGGAATGTTGCGGCCATGCCCATTCTCTCCGGTTCCGCCCGAATCGCCGGCATCATCGGCTGGCCCGTCGCGCACTCGCGCTCGCCGCGGCTGCACGGCTTTTGGCTCGACCGCCATGGCATCGACGGCGCCTATATCCCGCTGCCGATCCGGCCGGACGATTTCCCCACCGCCGTGCGCGGCCTGGTCGCGGCAGGATTTGCCGGCGCCAACATCACCCAGCCGCACAAGCTCGCCGCATTCGCGATCTGCGACAGCACCGACGACAGCGCGCGCCGCGCCGGCGCGGTCAACACGCTGGTGTTCCAGGACGGCCGCATCGCCGGCAGCAACACCGACGGCTGGGGCTTTCTCGCCAATCTGCGAGCGAACGGCGTCGATCCCGCCTCGGGTCCCGCCCTGCTGCTGGGTGCCGGCGGCGGCGCCCGAGCCGTCGCCGCCGCATTGCAGGCCGAGGGCGTGACCGTTACCTTGGCTAACCGCACCCGCACGCACGCCGAGACACTCGCGCGCCATCTTCCCGGCCTGCGCGTCATCGACTGGGACCGTCGCCACCACGCCGTCGCGGACCACGCGCTGCTGGTGAACGCGACCTCGCTCGGCATGGCACACCATCCGCCGCTGGAACTGGACCTGTCGCGCGCCGCCCCCACCACCGCGGTGTGCGACATCGTCTATGTCCCCTTGCAAACCGCCCTGCTGGCCGACGCGCGCGCCCGCGGCCTGCGCGCCGTCGAAGGCCTCGGCATGTTGCTGTTTCAGGCCATCCCCGGCTTCCGCGCCTGGTTCGGCGTGCAGCCCGAGGTCGATGACGCACTCCGCCGCTTCGTTGCCGCGGATCTTCTGACGGAATGAAAATCATCGGCCTGACCGGCGGCATCGGCATGGGCAAGTCCACCGCGGCGGCCTTCTTTCGTCGCGCCCGCATTCCGGTATTCGATGCCGACGCCGACGTTCATCAGTTGCAGGCGCGCGGCGGCCGCGGTGTCGCACCGATCGAGGCGGCATTTCCCGGCACGGTGCGCAACGGCAGCGTCGATAGGACCGCGCTGCGCCAGGCCGTGCTGGGCAAGCCGGAGGCGCTGCACAGACTGGAGGGGATTCTCCACCCGCTGGTCCTGCAGGACCAACAGGCGTTCATCGCGCGCGCAAGGCGTGCAGGGAATCGGGCGGTCGTGCTTGATATCCCCCTGCTGCTGGAAACCGGTTGGGACGCTGGGGTGGATCAGATCGTCGTCGTATCGGCGCCGCGCGCGGTACAGATGCAGCGCGTGCGCAGTCGCCGCCGCATGAGCACGGCCGACATCGCGGCTGTCATTGCCCGCCAGATGCCCGATGCGGAAAAGCGCCGCCGTGCCGACTTTGTCGTGCACACCGGCCTGTCGAAACGTCACGCACAGCGCGCGCTGCGCCGCTTGATCAGCACGCTGCGCGCATGACCCGCTCGGTGTTGTTCGACACGGAAACCACCGGCCTGGAGCCGCTGTTCGGCCACCGCGTGATCGAAATCGCCGCGCTGGAGCTGATCAACGACCTGCCCACCGGCAAGCAATTCCGCAAGCTGATCGACCCCGAACGCGATATCCCCGAGGAAGCCTCTCGCGTGCACGGCTTCACGTCCGCCCACGTGATCGGCCAGCCGAAATTCGCCGATATTGCCGATGAGCTGCTGGCGTTCTTCGATACCGGTCCGCTGATCGCGCACAACGCGCCGTTCGATTTCGGCTTCCTGGATGCGGAGCTGCAACGGATTGGCCTGGCGCGGCTGGAACAAACGCGGATGATAGACACGCTGGCGCTGGCGAAGGCGCGTTTTCCCGGGATGCCGAACAATCTGGACGCGCTGTGCCGTCGTTTCGATATCGACCTGTCAGCCCGCACCACGCACAACGCCCTGCTCGATTGCAAGCTGCTGGCCGAGGTTTACGTCGAGCTGACCGGCGGCCGCCAGCGCGGCCTGTCGCTGGCCGCGCAGTCGATCGTCGTTCCGGTGGCGGCGTACGCAATCACCGGCCCGCGCGTGCCGCACCCGATCGTTCCGAGTGCGGCGGAGCTGGAAGCACATGCGGCGATGGTGGCGCGAATGAAGGATCCGGTCTGGCTGGCGGAGTAACAAACTCTCGTTGCGAGGTCGCCTGGCCGAAGCAATCTCCCGGAGGATTGCTTCGGCCAGGCGGCCTCGCAATGACAGGAGGCGGGTCGCGACGCCGGCGCGCCTACCCGTTGACCTGCCGCATCAGCGCGGCCCACGCATCGACCACCGGCAGAACCGTGTCCGCCTTTTCCGACTCCAGGTTGAACACCACGCGCGACACTCCAAGGTCCTGATACCGCTTCATCAGGTCCGCCTCGCGCTTCGGAAACCACACGGTGATCTCAATCGATTTCGGATCGCGCCCGGCCTCCGTCGCCATCTCGCGGAACTTCGGGATCATGTCGGCGATTTCCGAGTAGCCGCCGCGTGCGGCCTGCGGAATCCACCCCTCGCCGTAACGGATCGCGCGCCGCGCCGAATATGGGAACGCGCCACCGACGATCACCGGCGGGTGCGGCTTCTGCACCGGCTTCGGCCACGTCATCATCGGATCGAAGTTCACAAACTCCCCGTGGTACTCCGCCTTGCTCTGCGTCCAGATCGCCTTCATCGCCTCGACGCGTTCGCGCGCCAGCTTGTGACGCGAGGCGAAGACGGTGCCGTGGTCCTCCATCTCGTCCTGGTTCCAGCCGTTGCCGATGCCAAACAGGAACCGGCCGCCGGAAACGTTGTCGATGGAAGCCACAAGTTTCGCGGTCTGGATCGGATCGCGCTGCGTCACCAGACAGACGCCGGTGCCGACCTTCAGCGTCCTGGTCGCCATCGCCGCCGCCGTTAGCGTCACAAACGGGTCCATCGCGTCATAGTACTTCTTCGGCAGGTCGCCGCCGCCGGGGAATGGCGTCTTGCGGCTGAGCGGGATGTGCGAGTGCTCTGGCGCCCACACGGATTCGAACCCGCGTTCCTCCAGCGCCTGGCCCAGCGCACCGGGGGCCATGGAATAGTCGGTGAAGAACATCGAAGCGCCGAATGCCAGCATTGGATTCCTCCTTTTCATCGTTTGTCATCGCGAGGCCGCTTGCCGAAGCAATCCCCTGGGGGAGATTGCTTCGGCCAAGTGGCCTCGCAATGACACCTTTAACGGCCTCGCAATGACACCGTTAGTGGCCTTGCCGTGACGGGCGCGCCCTATCCGTGCTGCTTGATGAACGCCTTCAGCATTCCCAGTGCGCGTTGCGAATTCGCCGAGTCCGGGAAATTCCGCATGAACGTGTGCTTCTCGCCCGGGAAGAACGACAGCTCCATCTCCCCGCCCGCCTTGCGCCAACCGGCAGCAAGCCGCTCGGCCACTTCATTCGGCACCCACTCGTCCGCATCGCCCTGGAATACCCAGGCCGGTGGCGTCTGCACTTTTTCCCCGCGCTCCAGGATCAGCGGCGGGCTGCCTTCCGACATTGCCGCCTCGGTTTCCCAGAACCGATGATGCGCATCCAGCACCGACGCATTCTTTTGCTCCGTCGCCAGGCCGTAACGCACCAGCGGACACAGCACGCCCCACGCTGAGATCACGAACGCCACGCTCGCATCCGGCCCACCCGGCAACGGATGCGCGGCATAACGCGCATCGTTCGGCCGCATCGCCGCCAGCAGCACCTGATGCCCGCCGCTCGACGTTCCAAACAAGCCGATCCGATCCGCGCGTGCACCAAACTCCGCCGCGCGCGACTTGAACCAGCGCACGCCGAAATTGATGTCCTGCACCGAGCCGGGATACGACGCATCCGGCGGCATGCGGAAATCCAGCGACAGGGTCATGATCCCGTCGCGCGCCAAATCCCGCGCCAGCGGCGCATTGTTCATCCGGTCGCTGTTCACCCACGCGCCGCCATGCACCTCGACGATCGCGGGAAACGGCCCGGCGCCGGATGGCCGATACAGCCGCGCCAGCAGCCCCGGCCGATACTCGATATCCTGTTCTGTTATCTGTTCTATCACTGCGTCGTTCATGGTCGCACTCCCCTTGTTCAGAACTTTCCCTCGGCGATGAAGCGATCGATCTTGCGGTACTGGAACAACCAGCGCCCGTCCCGCTTCACCATGTCATCCGCATATCCGCCGGCCGAGCTGACCTTTGGCCCGGCATCCGTATTCTGCGCCACGATCCAGTTCGAGCGCACTGTCGCGCGATCGCCGTTCAACTCGATCACGATGTTGGTGGTCAGGTGCACGCCACGCGGCCGCGGTGCATCGCCTTTCCGCAGGCTTCGCGCGTGTTCTACAATGCCGGCACGGCCGGTGCCTTTGCCGAAATCGGTGTGCCACGTGCCGTCCTCGGCGAACAACGCCGCCATCGCGTCGAAATTGCCGCTGTCGAGGTGTAAACAGTAGGTCCCCAGCATCTCGCGGATTGCGTCCTTGTCCTCCAGCGCGTTTGTCATCGCCTGCCTCCCCGTTGTTGCGCCGCGGCCGGTCTGGATCAGCCGCCCGCCGGCGCGAGAATCGATCCGTGCACTCGCCTGTCGTTGTGGCTCCCGCTTGTCATTGCGAGTTGGCCACCGGCCGGCGAGCCGACCCGCCCTGAATGAAACGCCGACTTCCTGTCATTGCGAGGCCGCTTGGCCGACTGTCATTGCGAGGCCGCTTGGCCGAAGCAATCCCGTTGGAGATAAGCCGCTGCTTGTCACCAACGAGATTGCTTCGGCCAAGCGGCCTCGCAATGACAGAATGGCCCGGGCCATTTTCTTGCTTCGTCGCTCTGCTCCTAACAAAAAATCAAGGGTCCCCCTCCCCTTGAGGGAGGGGGTTAGGGGGAGGGGTGCGTACATCCGCGGTTTGTGGATGTACGCACCCCTCCCCCAACCCCTCCCTCAAGGGGAGGGGGGAACCTACGTCAAGCGGCCGACGCCGTTTCATCCAGTGCGGGTCGGCCGCCGCCGGCCGGTGGCCAACCCGCAATGACAGAAGAGCGCGGCGGCACCTAATGCGCCTCCGCCCACGTCCGTCCCTGCCCCGTCTCCACCACCAGCGGCACCGACAGCACCGCCGCGGCTTCCATCACCTCGCGCGCGACCTCGGTCAGCCGAACCGCCTCATCCGCCGGCGCCTCGAACAACAGCTCGTCGTGCACCTGCAGCAGCATACGCGATCGCAGCCCCGCCGCGTGCAACGCCGCCGGCAAGCGGATCATCGCCCGCTTGATGATGTCCGCCGCGCCGCCCTGCAACGGCGCGTTGATCGCCTGCCGCTCGGCATACGCACGCCGCGCCGGATTCTTGTCGGCGATGCCCGGCACCCAGCACCGGCGCCCGAACGGCGTGACGACAAAGCCATTGATCCTCGCATCCTCTTTCGTCTTCTCCATGTACGTGCGGATGCCCGGATAGCGCTCGAAATAGCGATCGATGAAGCCGCGCGCATCACCGGGCGTAATCCCCAGCTGCCGCGCCAGGCCGAAGCCGCTGATGCCGTAGATGATGCCGAAATTGATCGCCTTCGCCCGCCGTCGCGTCATCGGGTCCATGCCCTCCATCGGCACCCGGAACACTTCGGACGCGGTACGCGCATGGATGTCCTCGCCGCGCATAAAGCTGTCGCGCAGCGCCGGAATATCGGCGACATGCGCCAGCAGCCGCAGCTCGATCTGCGAATAGTCGCAACTGACAAGCACATGCCCCGGCTCGGCGATGAACGCATGCCGGATGCGGCTGCCTTCTTCCGTGCGAATCGGGATGTTCTGTAAGTTCGGATCGTTCGACGACAGCCGCCCGGTGGACGCGATCGCCTGCGCGAAGCTGGTATGCACACGCGCGGTGTCCGGATTGATCTCCTGCACCAGCGCATCGGCATACGTGGACTTCAATTTCTGCAACTGCCGCCAGTCGAGAATCTTCGCCGGCAGCTCCAGCCCTTGATCGGCCAGCGTCTGCAATACCGACGAATCGGTGCCCCACGCACCGGTCTTCATCCGCTTGCCGCCTGGCAGGCCCATCCTGTCGAACAACACCTCGCCCAGTTGCTTCGGGCTGCCGACGTTGAATTCAAAACCCGCCAACCGATGGCACTCTCGCTCCATCACCCCCATGCGTTGTTCGAAATCCACCGACATGCGGCGCAGATCGTCTTCATCCACCTTGATGCCGGCGCTCTCCATCTGCATCAGCACGCCCGTCAACCGCCGTTCAATCTGCTCGTACAGCGCGAGCGAACGATTGAAGCGCAGCCGCGGCCGCAGCGCCTGCCACAGCCGCAGTGCCACGTCGGCATCCTCGGCGGCGTACGCGGTGGCACGCTCGATCGGCACCTGCGCGAATGAAACGCGATTGCGACCGGTGCCGGTGACTTCGTCGTAGGTGATCGGCGTGTGGCCGAGATGCAGTCGCGCCAGCTCATCCAGCCCGTGCGGATGCATCCCCGCTTCCTGCGAATAGGAAATCAGCATCGTGTCGTCATACGGCGTGGGATGCGTGAAGCCGGCGCGCGTCAGCACCAGCATGTCGAACTTGGCATGATGAAATATCTTCAACACGCCGGGATCGCGCAGCACCGGATCGAGCGCCGCGATCGCCGCCTCCACCGGCACCTGCGGTTCCAGCACTTCATGCCGCAGCGGCAGATACGCCGCGCGGCCTGGCGCGACGGCAAGCGAAATCCCCACCAGCCGCGCGCGCAACGGATCCAGCCCGTCGGTCTCGGTGTCCAAAGCGATGAAGCCGCACGCTTGCGATTCCGCGACGAAATCGCGCAACGCGGCTTCCGTGTTCAGCGTGACATACGGCCCGAATCCTTCCGCGCCCGGTTCGACCGGAGCCCGTTCCGAGGCCGGCAACGGCAACGCGACCTGCGTCGCACGCGCGGTCGTTTCAACGGTGCGCGCTGCCCCAGGCGCCTCGTCCAGCCCGAGCCGCGACGCGACGCTGCGGAAGCCCTGCACGCGCAGCCAGGCGGCAAGCTTCGGCTTGTCCGGCTCGCACGCGACCAGCTTGTCCACCGGCAGCGGCAGCGGCGCATCGTCGCGCAGCTTTACCAACTCGCGCGAGATCCGCGCCTTCGCCGCATGTTCTATCAGCGCGTCGCGCCGCTTCGACGGCTTCATCGCCGGCGCCGCCCCGAGCACCGTTTCGAGATCGCCGAATTCGTTGATCAGCGCCGCAGCGCCCTTCGGCCCGATGCCTGGCACGCCCGGCACGTTATCGACGGAATCGCCAATCAGCGACTGCACTTCCACCATCTTGTCGGGGGTGACGCCGAACTTCTCCATCACCTCGGCGGGTCCGATCGGCTTCTGCTTGATCGGATCGAGCATCTCCACGCCGGGACGAATAAGCTGCATCAGGTCCTTGTCGGACGACACGATGGTGACCTGGCCGCCTTCACGCTCGGCCGCGACGGCGTAGGCGGCGATCAGGTCGTCGGCTTCCCAGTCCGCGAGCTCGATCGCGGGGACGCAGAACGCTTCGGTCGCCTCGCGGATCAGCGCGAATTGCGGGATCAGCTCTTCGGGCGGCGGTGGGCGCTGCGCCTTGTACGCGTCATACATCCGGTTGCGGAACGTAATCCGCCCGGCGTCGAAGATCACGGCGATGTGCGTGCCGACGTGTTCTCGCAGCAGCTTGGCCAGCATGTTGGTGAAGCCGAACACCGCGTTGACCGGCGTCCCGTCCGGCCGCGTCATCGGCGGCAACGCGTGGAAGGCGCGGAAAATGAAGCCCGATCCGTCGATCAGGATCAGGTGGAGGGGGTGGTCGGGCGCGGCCGGGGTTTCGATCTCCGGCAGGATGTCGGTGTCGGCGGGCGTGGCGGGCTCCTGTGGCTGTGCGCGATTGCGGCCGGTCTGATCATAGAGGCGTGGCGGGCAGGTTCCAACTGCGGCGGGCGACACTGCGGGGGGCGATAAGTGCAGGGGGCAATCAGCCGAAACACCAGAAGGTCGGCACCATCGCCGCCACGGCGGCCAGTAGCGGGGTCACTCGTGTTCGGACGGTGCGTTGCGCGGCAAAGCAAGCAAGAATTGTCAGCCGCAGATGCACACGGGACTGGACCCATCCGTGTCAATCTGTGTGCGTCTGTGGCTGATAATTCTTGCTGACCGACCATCCGTCCGGCCCCACCCCCATCCCGCCCCAACGACCCGCCCCCGCAATTCCCCTTTGCCATTCCCGCCGTTAGTTAGTATAAATGACGCATTGCTAACCAGCACCAGGCATTTCAGCCCATGCACATCGATATGCGCTGCTTCGACGCCCTCGATCCCAGCATCTCACAGCACCTCCTGT
>DASXFW010000274.1:0-3073 GCA_036489395.1 Acetobacteraceae bacterium
TCGGAGGGCCAAACCGATCCAGGACCGAGGTCCTGATCATGGCTGGCTCGCCCGGCTGCCGTCCGTCGAGCCAGTAGTGGATGGCGACGACCGCCGGCTGTCCGGTTTCCACGTTTGCCGAACCGAAGCTGATCGTCAGACGGCCGTCGCCGGTGCGTGCCTGGATCAAGGCCACGCAGAGTGCCGGTGAATGGCGGGCGCAGGCGCGGACCTCACGTTGCAGGCCGGCTCCGGCGATGCCTTGCCGTGCCAGGATCGCAACCACATCAGCCTCGGTCATACCAAGCCGCAGGTGCAGGATATCGGTCTTCAATGGATCGAACGCCACGGCTGAGCTGACGGCGAGAAGCATCCCGCCGGCCGCAAGCAAACGGGTCCAGGTTCTGGTCACGTCTCGAGCCCCGTGCGATGCAAAGCCCAACATGACGCGAAAAGATTACCAGGACCCTAACCTGGACTTTGGCGGTTTCGGAGGGGATCAGGCGGCGTAGGACGTAAGCTCCGCCAGACGCTGCTGAAGAGGCCTGGGTTTTTCAGTGGTTCGTGCGCGCGACCGCCAAGTCGGAAAATCGTCCCGCCATAGGATCGGGCGCACGGCCTCCTCGGTCCACAGGATCCGTCGGACGGCGGCGAGGCAATCCGAGAACGTCGGGTCCGACTTCTTGTACCAAGCCGCGCCGAGCACCGACAGCTTCCCGGTCTTCGCGGCGAGTTCGGAGGCCCACAGGGTCACCAGCGAGAACAGTCCGAACAGCAGCGGCGTGGTTCGGTGGATCGCCAGATCCGACCATTGGCGCTGTGTCTCGACCCCGAGATGACGCCGGGCCTCTTCGAAGGTCACCTCACCCGCCCATCGCATCGCGTACCAGGTCAGGATCTCCGAAGCCGAGCTCTGCGGGTCGGAGCAGACGAAGACGCGCGTCTCGGCGCGCCCAGCCGGGTCCCGGGTCAGCACCCAGCGCACCGGCACGGTAATGCCGTGCGCGTTCCACAGGGCCGTGCCGCTCGCTACATCGACTGGCCGATCCATCGTGCCATCCTCAGCCCGCCATCCCGGAATGGTCATGCGTATCCACTTGGTGGCCGTCCTGACCGAGCGGGTTCTTGGCGTCAGCTGACGGGTGCCGACCACGCGCGGCCGCCCCTTCTGTCCTGTCTTGCGCTCTGGCGGTGGATTGAAGAACCGCGCGTCCATCCGACAGCGGGCCACGCACACGGCATGGCAACGCAGCGTGCGGAAAAGCGCCAGGCTGGCGAAAGCGCCATCTCCCACCATCACCAGCCGCCGGTTCGGCCACCAACGGGCGATGAGCCGCATCCCCCAGGCCGCCTTCTCCGGCACCGTCTGGTGTCGCCGCCACCTCTTGGCATTGGCCCGTTCCGAACGGCACAGCACTGTCAGGAACGGCAACCCCCAGGTGCGCGTCGCGAAACCGGGTCGGGCCAGCAACTGCAACGACAACCAGCGCAAACCCTCGACCTTGACGAAGAACCCGCGGCTTGACCGCACCGGATCACGGTAGATCCCTTTGTCGCGGATCTTGCTGCCGCGCCGACGTTCGATGGTGTCGTCCACGCCAATCACCATCGGCTGGCCGTCCGGCACAAACGCCTTCAATAGCAAGCCAAGCAGGATCCTCGAACCTTGCAGACCCGACCATGCCCCGCGCGACAAGCACCGATGGAACCGACTGAAACCTTTGTCCGACGTGCCGTCCAGCGCGCGCAGCGCCGCGCACACCGTCCGGCGGTTCAGGCACAGCAGAGTTCCCATCGCCAGCGCCACCGCGTTCAGCCATGATGGCTGCGTGAACATCGCCGCAAACGGCAGCAGCCAGATCTCCATCGCCCGGGCGCTGCCGGTTTCATCACTCTGCGTCATGGCTCGCTCCCCTACGAGGCCAGACTGTACCGCGTCTTCAGGGAGAGGATGGAAGGCGGGGCATCGCCAGTGCCCCTTCTTCGCTTGCCCTGCCCAGTGCTTTCCGCATCTGCGCTCGCGATGACAACCCGCCACTCCCCCCGTCACCGCCAAGGCCGCCACCGATGACCCGGACCGAGATCCTGACCCGCTACCGGCGCCTGCGTCAGATCAGCAAGCAACACCACCAGGCTGTCCTGGACATCATCGCCCCGGACGTCGTGCTGGCCTGGGCCAAGCGGCTCGGCCTGCCGCAGGGCAGGACGGTGATACTCGAAGGCGAGCATGACATGACGCTCGTGGAGGATCTTGCCACTTACCTGCCCAGACCGGGCCGCTCACACCCGCTCGACCGCTACGCCCGGACAGCACGGTTCGCTCCCGACGCCGACGAAGCGAGCGTGCTCGAGGCGATGCGCCATGCCCGTTTCTCCCTCTGGCGTGTCGAGCGGCGGCACGAAACTGCGGGCCTGATCCTGCGGGACATGCTGCGCGGCGGGGAGATCTGGTTGGTCGATGAGACCATGGAAAAGAGCGCGCCACGCGAGGTGGAGATGGCCGCACGTCTCCTACAGCCCGAAAGCTTCGCGATGACCGCCCGCATCATCGTGCCGGTCACCTCGGATCTGATGGAAGAGGTGTTCGCCAAGGCTCCCACCTTGAGGCGCGTCCAGGGGGATACCCTTGCCCGGGACCCACGCTTCGCAATCGGCATCTACCGAGCCGCCGTGGCCACCGGCGCAATGGACGCTGTCCGCTTCAAAGGCAGGTAGGGCCAGCTTCATGCATACGAACGCAGCTCTGTCGCCTACCCAAAAGCGCCAAAGCCCAGCTTACTTTGAAGCTGCAAAGCGGACGAGCCGCCTGGTCCGTCCCCAGGCGGCACGGTCTTTGCCGTCAGGCCGCCAGTTCTTCCGCCGCGGGCACGCGGGTGATCTGGTGCCGTTGCAGGATCGGCAGCACATCGCGCGCGAAGCGCCTGATCTGCTCCAGAAACATATCCTGCGGCATCGCGCCGCGGTTGAAATTCACCTGCAACGTCCCGGCACCGGTATGTTCCGCCAATCGGATCAGCCGCTCGGCGACCTCCTGCGGGGTGCCCCACGGCAACCGGTCCGCCAGGCGTGCCACATCATCCATGGTCATGTTCCG
>DASXFW010000165.1:0-17425 GCA_036489395.1 Acetobacteraceae bacterium
TAAAGATCCAGTTCGGTGGGCTGATAGCGGGCCTGCACACGTCCCGCCTCGATGCGGGAGAAATCCAGCAGAGCGTTCACCAGCCGCAGCAGGCGCAGGCCGTTTCGGTGCACCATGGCGAGGCGCCCGGCCGCTTCCGGCGCGGCCTGGCCGAGGGCGGCGATCGCATCCTCCAGCGGCCCGAGCATCAGGGTGAGCGGGGTGCGGAATTCGTGACTGACGTTGGAGAAGAATGCGGTTTTGGCGCTGTCGATTTCGGCGAGGGCCTCGGCGCGCCGGCGTTCGGCATCATAGGCGCGGGCGGCGCCGAGGCCGGCGGCGATTTGCGCGGCGACCAGGTCGATGAAGCCGGCATAGGATTCGTCGAACGGGCGATAGGGATTGAGGCCGGCGACGAACGCGCCGGCGGGCCGGTCCTGTCCCTGCTGGGCGATCGGCACGATCACCGCCCGGCGGGGCGGCTTGTCCCAGGCACCGAGCGGCAGGCCGGACAGGCCGGTCAGGTCGTGGAGGAGGTGTTTCCGGGCGCCGGACAGCACGGCGGCGATGGGCTGATCCAGGGCGTCGGGCTCGATCGTGCGCTGCTGGTGTGCCGCCTGCTCGTCCGCCAGGTGGATGACGTTGAACGGCAAATCCATGCCGTTGCGGGCGAGGGCGCGAGCGACCGCGGCCAGCGCTTCGGATTCCGACCTGACGACGCCGAGTTCGCTGGCGAGGTCGCGCAATGTGGTGACGCGGCGTTCGCCGATGACGCGCTGGGTTTCCTCCATCACCACGCACAGCATGCCGGCGACGGCGCCGTCATCGCCGGGCAGCGGGCTGTAGGAGAAGGTGTGATATGTTTCCTCGGGGAATCCGCTGCGTTCGAGGAACAGCAGCAGGCCTTCGTCCCAGGTGGCGCGGCCGGTGCGCATGACCGATTCGATACGCGGTCCGATATCGGTCCAGATCTCCGACCAGACCTGGTTGGCGGGCTTGCCGAGGGCCCAGGGATGCTTGACGCCGAGCGTCGGGGCGTAGGCGTCGTTGTAGAAGAACGTCAGGTCGGTGCCCCAGGCCATCCACATCTGGTAGCGCGAGGTGATCAGGATACGCAGGGCGGTCGTCAGGCTGTGCGGCCAGGTTTCGCGTGGGCCGAGGCCCGTCGCTGCCCAGTCGACGGCGTTGATCAGGTCAGCCATCTGGCCGCCGGCGAGGGCGAAAGGCGATGTCGCGGCGACGGTGCGCTGGATCGGCTTGTCGTCTGTGGGCCGATTTCTGGCGGGCAAACCTGATTCTCCCATCGTTCTGTTCGATAGCATGACATGCTCGGTGGAGGGTGAAACGGGCCAGCCGCGGTCCGGTGGGGGTTTCACGCAAAGGTGACGGGTAGCGTAACGGGTTGCGGCTTTTGGGGGTGCGCATGGGGAGGGGGCGACGGGGGGTTGGTGTGATGCCGGTCGGGTGGGAGGCTGACGTTCGGCGGTGGTTTCTTGGCGTTGTGGTGGCGGTTGGGGTGGCGGTTGGGCGTTGGATCGGGTTCGGTGCTTCCCGCGTCACATGGGGGCAACTGATGCGTGTCGAGGCGTGGATGCCGACCTGCGTCGGCATGACGGGGGAGCGTGGGCCGACGAGTCAGCCATTCCGACACCCGGTATAAGTGCCGCACTGCCCGCCTGCTCTTCATGCGACGATTGCCGGTACCAGGCTCGGCCAGGACGACGCCAGAGGCGACCGGCATCGGGCCAGAAACGAAGATGGCCGGCACAAGGCCGGCCATCGACGATCGAATGCAGATGCAGGCCCCTCTCCCGCCAACGGGAGAGGGTGCTTCAGGCTTAGACCGAGTAGTACATCTCGAACTCGACCGGATGCGGCGTGTGCTCGAAGCGATACACCTCGGTCCACCGCAGCTCGAGGTAGCTCTCGATCTGGTCGGGCGAGAACACGTCGCCGGCGAGCAGGAACTCATGATCCGCTTCCAGGCAGCCGATTGCCTCGCGCAGGCTGCCGCAGACCGTCGGAATGCCTTTCAGCTCCTCCGGCGGCAGGTCGTACAGGTCCTTGTCCATCGGGTCGCCGGGATGGATCTTGTTACGTATGCCATCCAGCCCCGCCATCAGCATGGCGGCGAACGCGAGATACGGATTTGCGCCCGGATCGGGGAACCGCACCTCGACGCGCTTCGCCTTCGGGTTGGTCGCGTAGGGGATGCGGCACGATGCCGAGCGGTTGCGCGCCGAATACGCCAGCAGCACCGGCGCTTCGAACCCGGGGATCAGCCGCTTGTAGCTGTTGGTCAGCGGGTTGGTGAAGGCGTTCAGCGCTTTGGCATGCTTGATGATGCCGCCGATGTAATACAGCGCGTATTCCGACAGATCGGCATAGCCGTTGCCGGCGAACAGCGGCTTGCCGCCTTTCCAGATGGACTGGTGCACGTGCATGCCGGAGCCGTTGTCGCCGTAGATCGGCTTCGGCATGAAGGTCGCGGTCTTGCCGTAGCTGTGGGCCACGTTGTGGATGCAGTATTTGTAATACTGCAGGTTGTCGGCCATCTTGGTCAGCGGGCCGAACTTCATGCCCAGCTCGTGCTGGCTCTGCCCCACCTCGTGGTGGTGCTTTTCCACCACGACGCCCATTTCCTTCATGGTGGACAGCATTTCGGCGCGCAGGTCGTTTTCGCTATCGACCGGCGGCACCGGGAAATAGCCGCCCTTCACGCCGGGCCGGTGACCCATGTTGCCTTCCGGATAGTCCTTCAGGCTGGAACCCGGGCCTTCCTGGCTGTCGAGCTGGTACATCCCGAAATTGCCGCCGGTGCCGAACTTTACGCTGTCGAACACGAAGAATTCGGCTTCCGGACCGAAGAAGGCGGTGTCGCCGATGCCGGTGGACTTCAGATATGCCTCGGCCTTCTTCGCGGTGCTGCGCGGATCGCGATGATACGGCTGGCCGGTGGAGGGCTCGACGATGTCGCAGATGATCGACAGCGTCGGCTTGGCAGCGAACGGATCCATCACCGCGGTGTCGGGGTCCAGCATGAGGATCATGTCGGACTCGTTGATCGCCTTCCAGCCGGCGATCGAGGAGCCGTCGAACATGATGCCATCGCGGAACACGTCCTCATCGATGGTATCGACATGCTGCGCGGTGTGCTGCCACTTGCCGCGCGGATCGGTGAACTTGAGGTCCACGTATTCCACGGAGTGCTCGGTGATCATCTCGAGCACTTTGGCCACATTGGAAGTGCCACCGCTTGCGGGCTTTCTCGCCATGCGTGTTTTTCCCCGTCCTGGATTCCACAATGCCGCAGGTATGCCGGCAGCGGTTGATCCGCCGGCTGCGGCTGGTTGAATGGTCCCGCACCGTGCGGGCCCATGTGAGCCGGCCTCTACTCGTTTCCGCCGCCGGCCGGAAGCGGCTTATTTTACTGTGCGATTGCCCTAGATGGCGTCCTCGCCGCGTTCGCCGGTGCGGATGCGGATCACCTCCTCCACCGTGGAGATGAAGATCTTGCCATCGCCGATTCGACCAGTGCGGGCCGCCGTCATGATTGCCTCAACGGCACGTTCGACGACGCTGTCCTCGCAGATGATCTCGATCTTCACCTTGGGCAAAAAGTCAACGACGTACTCAGCCCCGCGGTAAAGCTCGGTATGGCCCTTCTGGCGGCCAAAACCCTTGGCCTCCACGACGGTGATCCCTTGCAGTCCGACTTCGTGCAGCGCCTCCTTCACCTCGTCCAGTTTGAACGGCTTGATGACGGCTTCGATCTTTTTCATGCGCGTTCAGCCCAGTGGGTACCCGGGCCCTCCACTTTCCAAGGCTGCCGGGGTCACGGATGCCGAACGACAGCAAACGAGATTTGCATGTGGCGTGCCAGCCCGCAATGCGCTGGTACAGTGCGGCATCGGCATATTCGGCAAATATCGACCTGCTGCATTTCTGGGCAGGGCGCTCACCGAAATGCGCAGGCCGGCGCCATTGCAACGGCTCGGCGGGGCTCTGTCCCCGCCCCGCCATCCAGTCAGACAAATGGATTGCAACGGCTTTGTCTTTGCCGGAACCCAGAAGGCAGAGCCTCCTGGCAGGATTAAGGACGCAGCCCCGCCCTTCCTTTGCGTTGCTTCGCCCCTGCTCGAACGATAGATTGCCGCGCCGCCGACCGGCGGACCAACTGGAACTTCGCGATGCGCTCCACTGCTACGCCGCGTGGCCGGCCACCATCCCTCCGCTGGGCCGCTGTCCTGCCATGAGCGTACCGCCCGGCCGCCGCCGGCGCCGTCGGCGGCGCACCCATAGTTCCGCGCTGCGCAGGACCCCGGAGCAACTCCGTGCCCGGCACCACCGGCGGGCGATCGGCAAGCAGGAGCTGCTGGTGTGCGGCGCCGTCGCCGTCGTCTGCATCGCCCTGATCGTGCTGATCTGGATCAACACCGTCCGCGCGTCGCGCGACGAGGCCGAGGACACCCGGGTCCGCACCGAAGCCGTGGTCCAGGCCGATGCCAACATCCTGGCCGACCAGGTGGACCACGAGCTGACCGAGGTCGAGCAATCGCTGACCCTCCTGCAATCGTCCTGGAATACCAATCCGCAGGCCTTCAACCTGGTGCACTGGCGTGCCGTGCTGCCGGTGCTCACCAACGTCGCGCAGGACATCTTCATCGCCAACGACAAGCACATCATCGTCCAGGACATCATCCCGCAGGCGGTCGGCCAGGGCATCGGCTCCGCCTATGCCAATTTCGCCAATGGCTCGCTCGAACCGATCGTGCCCGAGGGACAGAAGGACGCCGGCAAGACCGAGATGCTGGAAGGCGAGCTCGGTGCATCCGGCGTGCAGCGGGAGTACGTGCTGTACCTCGTCCGCCCGCTGATTTCGCCGCGCGGCTGGCTGATCGGAGCATCCTACAACACCGCCGCCCTGGCCAAGCTGTTCGAATCCGCCTCGCTCGGCATGCAAGGCGTGGTGGCGCTGGTGGACTCGGCGCATGGCGGCGTGCAGGCCGTTGTCGGCACCGCGGCGTTGCAGCCGCGCCTGAACCTCAGCAACACGCCGATGTTCGATGCGATGACCTCGCGCCCCGATGGCGGCGTCTGGATCGGCCGCACGGCGATCGACGGCGTCCAGCGGATCCTGGCCTTCCGGCGCGTGCCCGGGCGCAACCTGATGGTGATCGCCGGGGTCGGCCTGGATGACGCGATGGCCCCCGCGGAAAACTGGGCGGACGGTGCCGATTCGGTGGCGCTGGCCGCGAGCGTCCTGGTGATCCTGATCGGCATAGCGGTGGTCTGGGAGTTGTTCAACCTGCGCGCCAACCGCCGCCGCCGCCGCGCCGTCGCGCAGGCCGACGTGCAGATCGACGCCCTGCGGGCCGACCTGGAAACCGCACGCGGCCGCGCCGGGCTGAGCGCGGCGCAGGTTCAGGCCCTGCTGGAAGCCACCTCCGACGGCGTCGCGGTGGTCGATGCGGAGCTGCACCTTGCCGGCTGGAACCCGCGCTTCGCCGCCGGGTGCGGCCTGCCGGCCGACGCCTTGCAGGAGGCCATGCCGCTCGACGACCTGGTGCGCCAGCAGGCCAATGCCGGCATGTTCGGTGTGCTCGAAGACGTCGAGGCCGAGGTGGCCAACCGGGTCACCCAGCTACGGTCAGGGCAGGCGATCGAAATGCAGCCGGGCGGACCGGATGCTCCGCCGCTCGAGATGGACGCGCAGGTGCTGCCCGACGGCGGCCTGATGCTGATCCTGCACGGAGTTGTCCCCCGCCTGACCCACGAGCCCGAGGCGACGGCCGCCACCGAGGAGGTGTAGTGCCAAGCGGCGAGATGATTGACTCGCCGGGCGCTTGACCCGGTCGTCGGCATGACGGGACGGACATCGGAGCGTACGTCGCTCTTTTCGGCACGTGGCATGACGGGGGCGCCGGCACGTGCGGCTTTGTTTCGGCCGCTGGCTTTATGTAGCCAGCGCGTGCCGCATCAGCGACAGCGCCTCCTCCACATCCGCCGCACTGACATCCAGATGCAGGCAGGCGCGCGCGCGGTAGGTGCCCGACGTTGACACCAGCACCCCTTGCTCACGCAGCTTCGCGGCGAGCGCCGGCGCCGTCATGCCGGTGCCTTCCGTATCGAAGAACACCAGGTTGGTCTCCGGCGTTTCCACGATGATCCCCTGGATCTGCGCCAGGCCGCGGGCCAGGGCACGCGCGTTGGCGTGGTCCTCCGCCAGTCGTTCCACGTTGTGATCCAGCGCATACAGGCAGGCCGCGGCGCAGATGCCGCCCTGCCGCATCGCCCCGCCAAGCCGCTGCTTCCACCGCCAGGCGTCGCCGATGAACGCCTTGGAGCCCGCCAGCACCGCGCCCATCGGCGCCGCCAGGCCCTTGCTGAAATCCAGCCACACCGAATCGCAGCCGCCGGTGAATTCGGTCGCCGGCCGCTTGAGCGCGACCGCGGCATTCAACAAACGCGCGCCGTCCATGTGCGTCGCCAGCCCGTGTTCGTGCGCCTTATCGGTGACCGCACGCAGTTGCTCCACCGGCCAGCACGCACCGCCGCCGCGGTTCGCCGTTTGCTCCACCTCCACCAGCTTCTGCGGCGGCGAGTAGCGGGAGCGCGGACGGATCGCCTCCTCCAGCGTGTCCGCGGAAAACATGCCGCGGTCGCCCGGCAGCCCCTTGATCAGCACGCCGGCAATCGCCGCGGGTGCGCCACCCTCGCTGGTGACGATGTGGGCGCTTTCATGCGCCAGCACCTCGTCGCCCGGCCGGCAATGCGTCGCGATGGCGACCTGGTTGGCCATGGTGCCGGACGGCAGGAACATCGCCGCCTGCTTGCCCAGCAGCGCCGCCACCCGGTCGCACAACGCCCAGATCGTCGGATCCGATCCCATCTGCTCGTCGCCGACCTCGGCCTCCATCATCGCCTGCTTCATGCCGCGCGACGGCTTGGTCTGCGTGTCGGACGACAGATTGACGCGGACCGGAATGGAGAAGTCGAAGCGGGAGGGTTCCCAGCTCATGACGCGGGCTCCGGGGTGATGCGGGATGGCCGTGGCTGTACAGCACGGCCGCGGTCCGCTTGCAAAGGCGGAGCCGTCCTGTCATTGCGAGAAGCGCAGCGACGAAGCAATCCCGGTCAGGGTGCGCGATCATGACCGGGATTGCTTCGTCGCTGCGCTTCTCGCAATGATCAGGAAGACCGCATGAAATTCAGCAACTTCCTGTTCCCCGAAAGCCGCGATCCTGCCAACGACGGCCGGGTGATCGACGAAACGCTGCGCGAGGCGCGCCTGTCCGACGAACTCGGCTTCGACGTGATCTGGCTGGCCGAGCACCATTTCGACGGCATCTGCGCCTACGTCGATCCGGTCAGCTTCGCCGCCGCGCTGGCCGTGGCGACGCAGCGCGCGCGCATCGGTTTCGCAGTGGCGCAGATGTCGCTGCACCATCCGATCCGCATGGCGGAACAACTCGCGCTGATCGACAACATCAGCAAGGGCCGGCTGATCGTCGGGCTAGGCCGCGGCACGGCGTATAACATCTACGACTACCAGGGCTACGGCCTTGATCACACCGAAGCGCAGGCACGTTTCGAGGAAGCCGAAGCGATCATGTTCCGCGCCTGGTCCGGCGAGAAGTTGGAACACCACGGCCGGTTCTGGGATTTGAAGCTGCCGATGCTGCGGCCGCAGCCGTACACGCAGCCGCATCCTTACGTAATCCGCTCGGCTTCGTCAGAACACGGCATGCTGGAGATCGCGCGGCAGGGGCGGCCGTTCATGATGAACGTGCAGTCGAACGATGTGACGCGGTCTCGCATGGAGCTGTACCGCCGCACGTTGCGCGAGATCGGGCTGGACGACGCGGCGGTCGCGGCGAAGGTCGATGAATGCTGGGTCTGGCGCAACGTGTTCGTGGCGGAGACGGATGCAGCGGCGGAACGCATCGCCGTCCCCGCATTCGAGGCAATGCACGCGCAGCGTTCGGCCATGCGGGAACAAGTGTATCGGGAGCAAGGCGTGTCGATCGTGCCGATGCCGCCGCCAGGAACAGTACCGGCGGCGCGCATGGTGGTGGAACATTCGCTGATCTACGGCTCACCCGCGACGGTGGCGGAAAAATTGGCGGAGGTGGCGAAGATCGGCGTCGGCGGCGTGATCCTGCAGTTCCGCCTCGGTCCGATGTCGTTCGACGACGTGGCACGAAGCCTGACCCTGTTCATGCAGCAGGTCGCACCACAATTATCATCGCAAGGTCCGTAGGACCGGGGCAATCGCACCCGCGGAATGCAGCGGCTCACCCTCCCTGCACTCGCGCCAGCGCGGCGAATGGCCGATCCACCGCCGATCCCCCAAACAGCACGCTGACCCGCAGCCCGGGGCCTGCGCTGGCAAGGCGCAACTCGGCGCCGTGCAGCTCCGCCACGGCGGCGGCCAGGCTGAGCCCCAGGCCGCTGCCGGGCGTCGTGCGGCTCTGGTCCATGCGATAGAAGCGCCGCAGGACATGCTCGCGTTCGGCCTGTGGAATCCCCGGCCCGTTGTCCTCGACAACCAGCACCGCCCGTTGCGCCGTCGCATCGAGCGACAGCTTGATCTGCGTACCAGGCGGCGTATGGCGCAGCGCGTTCTCGACGAGGTTGGCCAGCATCTGCGTCAACAGCTCCCGGTCGCCGTGGATGACAACGCCCGGAGCGACGTCCGCGGCCAGCGTGCGCCCGTCTTCCTCGGCCGATGGTGCGAACGCTTCCGCGACCGTGGCGACGATCGCGCTCAGGTCCACGCGACAGAACGCGGCGCGCTGTGCTCCGGCCTCCACCTCCGCGATGCGCAACAATGCGGCGAAGGTGCCGAGCAATGCTTCGACTTCGGCCCGCGCCGCGTCGAGCGCATGTTGGTGGTCGGCCGTGGAGTGTGCCTGCGCGCGGGCTTTCTCCAGACACTGTCCCAGCCGGGTCAGCGGCGTTCGCAGGTCGTGCGCAATGTTGTTGGATGCCTGGCGAACGCTCTCCAGCAAATGGCCGATGCGGTCGAGCATGCGATTGAGCGTTTCCGCCAGCCGGTCGAGCTCGTCGCCGGTCCCGCTCACCGGGATGCGCTGTGTGAGGTCGCCGCCGCTGATCGCCTCCGCGGTGCGCGAAATCGAGTCCACCCGCGACAGGATGTGCTGGCTCATCCACACACCGCCGGCGATCCCCAGCATCAAGGTGGCGCTCGCGGCCCAGGCGAAGGCCCGCAGAATGGCGGTGTCGGCCATGCGGATGCGGTTGAGGTCGTCACCGACGGCGACAACGACGCCGCCCGGCAATTCCTCGGCGTACGCCATCAGCCGTTTTGGCGCGCCTTGTTCCATTGTCGTCAGCCGCAGCCATCCGCGCCGTGCGCCGACCGTGGGAATGTCCCCGGCCAGCCGGATGCCCTGCGGCGACTGGACCAGGTACTCCAGCGCGCCCGGACCACGGCCATATTCCGCGACATGCTCCACCAGGCCTTGCGGACCGCGGGAGGGAAAGTCCTCGGTGAAGTGCTGCAACGCGCTCTGTACGCGCGTTTCGAGCTGCTGGGTGAGCCATGTGTCGGTCATCCAGAACACCGCGCCGGCGAGCATCATCGTCGAGGCGGTAAACAGCAGCATATACAACGCCACGAGCCGGAAGGCCGCGGTGCGGAGGACCCTACGCGTTCGCGACGGAATCATGGGCGCGCAACGCATAGCCGGCGCCGCGCACGGTTTGGATCAATTCCGGACCGCCGGATTGAGCCAGCTTGGCGCGCAGTCGGCTGACATGGGTTTCAACGATGTTGGTCTTGGGATCGAAATGGAAATCCCACACTGCCTCCAGCAGCATGGTGCGCGTGACCACACGGTCGGCATTGCGCAGCAGATATTCCAGCAACTGGAATTCGCGCGGCTGGAGATCGATCGCCTTGCCGCCACGCGTCACCGTGCGTTTGAGCAAATCCATCTCAAGGTCGCCGGCATGCAGCGTCGTCTGGACATCGACGAGCGGCGGACGCCGCGCGAGCGCATTGATGCGCGCCAGCAGCTCGGCGAACGCGAACGGCTTGGTAAGGTAATCGTCGCCGCCGGCATCGAGCCCGCGCACTCGATCGCCGACACCACCGAGTGCTGTCAGGAACAACACCGGCGTGCGCACCTTCGCGTCGCGCAGCATGCGCACCAGGCCGAGGCCGTCGATGCCCGGAAGCATGCGATCGACGATCATCACGTCGTATCCACCGTCGCCGCCGAGCAGCAGGCCGTCGCGTCCGGTGGCGGCATGGTCAACGACGTGGCCTTGCTCGCGCAATCCGCGCGACACGTAATCGGCGGTCTCGCGGTCGTCCTCGATTACCAATACCTTCACGTTGTCCTCCATCAGTATGGGCGTTTCCGGCGTACGATCCGGATGCAGGGCTGATATCCTTAACTTGGCAGCAACCTGATTGCATTGCGCATACTGCAACATTGAGGATCGCCAATCCAGCCGGACCCTGATCCCGTCCATCGGCCGCGGCGATCTATACCAATCTGTATAGCACGGTCGATAGGGTCACAATGGCCGGCGCCCTATCTACCCGTCAGCAAGAAGCCACGCGTCGATCATCTGGTTTCTGCTGATAGGCAGCCGCCGCATCACAAGCGGTTTCCTATGTAACCGATAATCAGCCCGCCGCATCGGCGGACGCTGCAAAGGAGACTGACCATGCGTAAGTTCTTTTTCGCTGCACTGGCCGTGCTGAGCCTCGGCATCGTGAGTGTCGGCAGCGCCTATGCCGCCCAGCAGACCGTGTACCACAACGGCGTCGAGTTCTCGGGCCCGCCCGCGAACAACGAGCTGGCTGGCGGCTGATCCATCGGATCGCCGCACGGTGAATGCCCTCTGGTAGGGACGGCACCGCAATGATGGCTTGCAAGACGTCGCACGGGGGCCGGTCACCACGCCGGCCCCCTGCCGCGTTCGGCGCAAGGCTATGGCCGGAAATCGGCTACGGCCTGATTGCCGCCGCGGCGGGAATCCTGTTGATCCTCTGCGTCGCCCGCGCGGAAACGGCGCTGCCCCGGATCATACCGCCGGCGCCGGCGTTCACCCTGGGCATCCAGCATGCGCCAGGCGCGGCCGGGGGCGATCCATTGCGGACGATTCCCTCTCCGGTCGGTGCATCGATGGTGCCCGGCCCTTCAAGCTTCGGCCTGGCCTACTGACGTTCGCTGGCCGCCCCGGCGCCCCGGTCGTTACGGTTCAGCCCTCGCCGGACTCCACCAGCACCCGGCGTGCGCGGCTGTAATCCCCCTCCGCCACCATCAGCCGCCGCGGAATCGCGCCGATGCTGCCGTCCGCCACGCTCATGTGCTGGTCCAGCAGCACCGTCTCGATCCCGGCATCGCGCAGCAGCACCGTCAGGAACGACAGCCGCACCGGATCGTTTGAGGTTGCAACCACGCGCATCGCCGCATGGTGCCGGCGCTCCCATCCGGAATGCAACCACCTGGAAGGCAACTTCAGGCTACCGCATTGCCTTGACCCCGTTTCGCCGCCGCCGATATGGTGCCCATGCCCCATGCGGATGCCAGCCCGGACATGAATTCGAGCGCCGCCAGCGTGCTCCCGGCAGGGCCGTCGGCCACCACGCAGAGCCCGGCACGTGGAGACGAAGACGCCCTGACCGCGCTGATGGCGCAGGTTGGCGGCGACCTGGAAGCGTGCAACCGGACGATCGTCGCGCACATGGCCAGCCCGGTGGCGCTGATCCCGCAGCTCGCCGCGCACCTCGTCGCCGCCGGCGGCAAGCGGCTGCGGCCGCTGCTCACGCTCGCGTCGGCCCGGCTGTGCGGCTACCCCGGGCCGGCCGGCGGCGAGCGCCACGTCCATCTGGCCGCCTGCGTCGAGTTCATCCACACCGCCACGCTGCTGCACGACGACGTGGTGGACGAAAGCGTGCTGCGCCGCGGCCTGGCCTCGGCCAACGCCGTCTTCGGCAACAAGGCCTCCGTCCTGGTCGGCGATTTCCTGTTTGCCCGCGCATTCCAGCTCATGGTGCAGGACGGGTCGCTGAAGGTGCTGTCGATCCTGTCGCGCACCGCGGCGACGATCGCCGAAGGCGAGGTGTTGCAGCTTGTTACCCAGAACGATCTGTCCACGCCGGAAGCGCGCTACCTGGAAGTGATCAAGGGCAAGACCGCGGCGTTGTTCTGCGCCGCCTGCCAGGTCGGCGCGGTGGTCGCCGACCGGCCGGACGCCGAGGAGACGGCGCTGGCCGATTACGGCATGAACCTCGGCATCGCATTCCAGTTGGTGGACGACGCGCTGGACTACGCGGCGGACCAGGCCACGCTGGGCAAGACGGTCGGCGACGATTTCCGCGAGGGCAAGATCACCCTGCCCGTCCTGGTCGCCTACCAGGCCGGCGACGCGGCGGAGCAAGCGTTCTGGCACCGCACCATCGAGACGAGCGAACAAGCGGACGCCGACCTGGACGAGGCGATGCGCCTGATGGCGCAACACGACGCGATCCGGGAGACGCTGACGCGCGCGGCCTGTTTCGCCGCCGCGGCGAAGTCGGCGCTGGGTGTGTTTGCCGACAGCACGCTGCGCCGCACGCTGGCTGATGTCGCCGACTACACGGTCAGCCGGGCGAGGTAATCGCGGCGGGGCGAGCGTGGCCCGCCGTTGCGCCGGTCGGGGCGACACGCGGCACCCCTCGGGAACGCCAAGCATAGCAGGTGCGCCGCGACACTGCTTCGCCGCGGCCGATTCGTCGCATCGCCGTGGGGCGAATCCAAATAAGCCCGCGCCGTGCCGGGGGTCGCGACAGATTGATCCTGATCTAAATAAGACGGGACGTTCCTTGCCAGATATGAGACAGATATGAGGCGGCGTGTCCCGGTCACCGTCCCACGGTCCGGCCGGCTCCTGACCAGGCGCATTCGCCTCTTATTTTAGCGCGCCGATCTCAATTACGACAATATCATGAGGAGAACAGAACGAACGGAAATATCGAGTCATGCACTGCGATTATTCGTTGACAAGGAATTCGTTCTGAGTATTGACTGCATGCGACGGATCGGTTCCCGCCAGGTGCGATCCGGTCTGTCCGCCACAAGGGGGAGCAAGAAAAATGAGCGACTTCAACGTTCCGGTGGGAACGATCGCCACTTATTGCGGTCCAGTCACGACAGATGAGGAAAAACAGGCCCTGTCGGCGCTCGGCTGGCTGCCATGCGACGGCACGTCGTACAACAAGGCGCAGTACGCGCAGCTCGCGCTGGCCATCGGCATCTCCTACGGCGGTACCGGCGGCAGCCGCGGCTCGTTCAACGTGCCGGACCTGCGCGGGCGATTCCTGCGCGGCACCGCGCACGGCAGCCCCGTCGATCCGAACGCCGCAAGCCGCATCGCGATCAATCCCGGCGGTGCCACCGGCGATTCGGTCGGCAGCCTGCAGGCCTACGCCACCGCGCTGTCGAGGAATCCGTTCCAGGCGGCCACCGCCGGACGCCACCAGCACAGCCTGCCGCACGGCCCCAACAACAACAACGCCTATGCCATCGCCGGCAGCCACTACGGCATATGGAACACCGGCGCGGTACAGACGGACGACGCCGGCAGCCACAACCACACGCTGTCCGGCGGATGGGATGCGGAAAGCCGCCCCAACAACGTCTATGCGAACTTCATCATCAAATACCAGGATCAGGACAGCTAGCGCCGGACGAGTGCCCAAGCGCGCACACCCATCCTGCCTTGTCTCTTGATCTGACCGCGTGATCCAGGCCGCAGGCGAGTCCGCCCCCGGTTATCACGCTCCAGGTCCCACACAGCGCCAGCGATCCGAGGGGAAACAGTCCATGAGCATCGTTATCGGCAGTATCGCCACCATGGGTTTCGACAGCTCATCGCCGCCATCCGCGGGATGGCTGTTCTGCGACGGCAGTGCGGTCAGTCGTACCACCTATGCGGATTTGTTCAGCGCCATCGGCACCAGTTGGGGTTCCGGCGACGGGACCACCACGTTCAACCTGCCGGACCTGCGCGGCTATTTCGTGCGTGGCGTGAGCGGCGGCACCGCGCGCGACCCCGGCGCGGCCGCGCGCCACAGCGCGAAGGTCGGCGGCAATGCCGGCGATGCCGTCGGTACCATCCAGGATTTCGCAACGGCACTCCCGGTCACCGGCAACCTGACGACGAACACCACGGGCAGCCATGTACACGGCGTGCCGCACCTGCCGACCGACAGTTCATGGTACCAGATCGCCGGCAGCCATTATGCGCAGTGGAATTCCGGATCCACGCAGACTTCGGCGGACGGCGATCATTCGCACGCGTGCGGCGCCAACAACGGCAGCGGCGGCGACAGCGAAACACGCAGCGTCAACGTCTATGTGGACTATGTGATCTGGGCCGGCAATTCATCCCAGCAACGCGCCGCCGGCGTGCCGCAGGGCAGCTTCCCGATCGGCTCCGTCATGACGTTCTCCGGTGCGATCAATGACTCGGTGCTGCAGAGCGCCGGCTGGATCTACTGCGACGGGCGGGCGTTGCTGCGTGCCAACAATGCAGATCTGTTCGCTGCCATCGGCACGGCGTACGGCGCCGGCGACGGCGTGTCCTCGTTCAACATCCCCGACCTGCGCGGCTATTTCCAGCGCGGCGTCAGCGGCGATACGTCCAACGATCCGAATGCGGCGTCGCGCACGGCGCTACAGGCCGGCGGCAACACCGGCAACAATGTCGGATCGTTCCAGCAATCGGCGACCGGCGCGCCGACGACCACCATGACAACGAGCACCGCCGGCACGCATCAGCACTCGGCACCGAACATTCCGACCGACAACTCGAGCTATGCCATCGCCGGCAGCTACCAGGCGATCTGGAACTCCGGCGAGGCCAACACGGGCTCCGGCGGCGATCACCAGCACAGCGTCACCGGCGGCGGCGACGCGGAGACGCGTCCCGTCAACGCGCAATGCAACTTCGTGATCAAGTTCGCACAGGTCAATTAGCGGAGGCTACCGATTACACGGTCAGCCGCGCGCGGTAAGGCAGCATCCGTCATTGCGGGGCGGGCCTTCCGTCATTGCGAGGCCGCCTGGCCGAAGCAATCTCCCTCGGGAGATTGCTTCGGCCCAGCGGCCTCGCAATGACACCTACCGCATCGCCGGCGGCCTTCGCAGCATCCAGAACGCGACACTGCCGCAGGCGTAGAAGAAGATCGAAAGCCCGAATGCCACCTGGTAGCTGCCGGTCACGTCGAAGATCCACCCCGCCATCCAGGACCCCGCCGCCGAGCCGACTCCCGTGCCAATGGTAATCGCCCCCAGGATGGTGCCCAGCCGGGGCCCGGGGAACAGGTCCGCCGTCTTCGCGGTGATCGCCGGACCGCGCGCGCCCCATGTCAATCCGAAGAAGCACGCGTGCAGCCACAGCAAAAGATGCTGGTCCGGACTGGTGATCAGCATGGCGCAGGCGACGCCGATGATCGACGTGCCGTAGGTCACCACGGCGGACAGCTCGCGGCCGATATAGTCGGAGATCCAGCCGGTCAGGATCACGCCGGGCAGCGACAGGAAGGCGCCCAGCCCAAGCACCTCGGCCGCGTACAGCTTGTCGAAGCCGACAGTGACCGCGAACGCCAATTGATGCAGCGCCACCAGGAAGCTGCCCAGGCCGGTGAACACATAGACCAGAAACAGCAGCCAGAAATGCGGCGTGCGGATCGCCTGCGGCAGGGTCCAGCCGGCCGCATCTTCGCGCTGCATCGCCGCGGTCCGCTGCGGCGTTGATCGACGGAACATCGCGGCCAGCGGCAGGAACGCGAGCGCCATGAAGCCGCCCTGCGCGAGGTACGCCTCGCGCCAGCCGAACCCGCCGATCAGTGCCTGCGACAGCGGCGCGGAGAACGCGCGGGCGAAGCCGTTGGCCGATTGCACGATGGCCACCGCCATGCCGCGCCGGCGCACGAACATGCGCGACAGGATCGGCACGAACACCACCAGCCCGAGGCAATTCGCCCCCAGCGTCATCACCACGCCGTACAGCGCGATCACCTGCCACAATGCGTGCACCTGAGAGCTGGCCAGCAAGCCAACGGCGAGCAGCGACCCGCCGATGACCACCATGCGCCGCGGGCCGAGCCGATCGACCAGCATGCCGACGAACGGCGACGTGGCGCCGATGATCACCTGCGAGATCGAATACGGCAGCGAGGCTTCGGCGCGGCTCCAGCCGAACGCGTCGATGAACGCGATCAGGAACACGGTGTAGGAGTGCATGCACGCCGCGCCGACCGCGAACGTCAGGAACGCGGCGGCCAGCAGCAGCCAGGCGTGCCGCGACGAAGCGCGGGCCGGGACGGAGATTTCGCTCAGGCGGCGATGCGCTCCGACGCGTGCAGCGCGGCGGCGAGGATCGGTGCGGCGGCGGCGCTCATTTTGTCGCCCTCATGCGCGACGCCGGGGACATCGATGATGGTCCAGGCGCAGTGCGTGTCGAGGCGCTCCGCCGCTGCGCGGGCGTTGGCGATGAAGCGGTGCGCGCGTTCGAAGCGCGTGCCGCCCTGACGCATGGAGGCGGGGTCTTTCGGGAAGTGCTCGGCGGTGGCGTCGATGTCGGCGGTGCCGGCCATAACGGTCAGGCGGAATTGCAGGAACGCGCGCACGTCATCGGCGGTCAGTCCGATGCCGCCGAGGCCGAACGGGAAGCGCGTGTCGAGCTCGGGCATCGAATAGGTGCCGGCATTGGCGGCGACCGCGGCGACGACGCTGCCGCGATGCCCGAGCGCCAGCATGCGGTGCACATACTGGCTGCCGGCGGAATGGCCGAACAAGCCGTAGCGCCGGCGGCGCGTCGCGCCTTGCGCCTGCAACGCGGCGAAGATGCGTTCGTCGATCGCGAAGGTGGATGCCTCGCGCGGGTTGGGCAGCCCGGCATCGTCGAGCAGGTTGCCGTGGTTGTACCAGCGTGAATCGGGGAACGCGGCTTCGGAGAATTCGGGGGCGATGACCAGCATGTCGGCCTCGTCCACCAGAGGCAGCCAGTAGTTGCGGTAATCCTCGCCGTTGCGGCCGCGGCCGTGGTGCACGAACACGACCGGCGTGTCGGGCGTGCAATCGCGCGGGCGGGCGCTGCGCAGCGTCAGCGGACGCTGCGGGAATTGCGGGTCGGTCCAGGGGATTTCGTTCGCGCCGGCTTGCGCGATGAGGCGGTGCAGGTCGTTCATTCCGGAACGTTGGCACAGGAAGCGGTGGCGGCATAGATTCCGCGCCTTCCCGTCTTCCCGCGCAGAGCCCATTGGCCCAACGACCCGCCCCGCAATTCCCCTTTGCCATTCCCGCCGTTAGTTAGTATAAATGACGCATTGCTAACCAGCACCAGGCATTTCAGCCCATGCACATCGATATGCGCTGCTTCGACGCCCTCGATCCCAGCATCTCACAGCACCTCCTGT
>DASXFW010000302.1:0-52259 GCA_036489395.1 Acetobacteraceae bacterium
TGATGAATAATCGAATCGGTTGAGTGAGGCACCGGCCTTTGCCCCGTCATGCCGACCACCGGGTCAAGTGCCCGGTGGTCGGCATGACGACATTATGCGACCGTGCGTCAATTGCAGCGATTATTCGTCAACAGTGCCTTAACGAACCGCCTGCGTAGCCCCCGACGATCAGATGCTTAACGCCATGAGCATGGAAGGCGGACAAAAGGTCTTTGTAATCCTGGAACATCTGCCTCCATCTCCCAGCTGGTCCGCGGCGCGCGCACGCAGCCGTTCCTGCACCGCCGGATCGAGATTGCGGATTGTTATACGGCTCATTGAGACCTCGCCTGTCGGCCTGACAGCATCATAACCGCACCGCCACCCGCCGATCCACCCCCGCCTCACCCCACCAGCATCCCCGCAATCACATCCGCCAACTGCCCCGTCGCCCCGCTCATCGCGGCGACAAACCCGCCGGTGCCCGCCCCCGCCGGCATCACGCTGAACCGCACCGTCCGGCTGGCGGCCGTCTCGCCGTGCCGCACCACCGCGACCACCGCCGCCAGCACCACCGCGCCGGAGCGATCCGCATCGAACCGCTGCACATTCACTTCCACCTCCGCATCCGGCGCCGCGGAAATCGCCCCATTCTCCGGAAACACGATGGAGCCAGGCAGCCGTTGCAGCAGCTCCTGCACCAGCACGCCGCCCATCATCGAATCCAGCGCCTCGCCCCACCAGTCGTTGCCCAGCACGTCCAGGCGGAAATCCTCCGTCGAGCGCACGATCTGCAAGCGATCCAGGTAATGCGGCATGGCGATCGCGCGCAGCTCGATGCGCCGCGGTGCGCCGGTGCGCGCCGGCCCCGGCACCACCGCCAGCGTGTATAGCGTCGGGTTCGGCGACGTGCAGGCGACGGGCAAGCCGGCCAGCAGCCACAGCGCATGACGGCGGGAGAAAGCGCGCATCACCGTGACCCCTCGTCAGCACGCCCGCGGATCAGCGCCTCCGGATGGCGGGTCAGCATATCCGCCAGGATGCGGAACGAACGCGCCGTGTCGGTCAACTGCAACAGCAGCCGGCGGGTGTCGTCGTTGAACGTGGACTTGCCGCCGTAGCCGGTCTGGATCGAGCCGACCAACGCGTTGATCCGTTGCGACGCGCTGTCCAGTTGCGCCGCGATCTCCGGCAAACGTTGCAGCAACGGACCGCTGGCGGTGTTCAGGTGCTCGGTCAGCGCCTGCGCATTCGCCAGGGTGGATTGCAACGACGCAACCGATTCCTTGAGCTGCGTGCCGTTCACCAGCCCGTTCACGCCCGACAGCGCCTGGTTCAAATTCTGCCCAATCTGCTCGAACGGAATCGCTTGCAGCCTGGCCATCAACGCACCAGCCGCGGTGACGATGTCGGTCGATCCGGTGTCCTCCACGGGCAGCACGAAAACGCCGTCGTGCTCTGCCAGCTCAGCGGGCGGCGCCTTTGGATCGAATTCCAGCGCCAGGTCCTTCTGGCCGGTGATCATGCTGGTGGTATCGAGCCGCGCCCGCAGGCCGCGTTTCACCAGCGCGGCCAGAGTCGCCTTCAGGTCGGCGGCGGCTGGAATCTTCAGGTCGGCGACACGCTGCGGCTCCACCTCATACCGCACCGCGACCACGACGCTGTCGGACGGCTTGTCGTAGTGCAGCGTCACGCTTTGTACCTGGCCGACCGTGATGCCGCGCAGCGTCACCGGCGCGGCGGCCTGCAACCCGGCGACGGAACCGGTGAAGTACGAGATGAAATACACCTTGTACGGGAAGCCCGCGGCGTCCGCGTCCTGCTCGCTGGCATACAACGGGAACACGTGGTTCTGCGGGCTGATCGGCTCGCCCTGTTGCGGGTTTGGCGTCTCGAACGCGATGCCGCCCAGCAGCAGCGCGCGCAGCGACTCCAGTTTCAGCTCCAGCCCATTGGCGCTGAGCTGCACCGTCGCGCCGGACGCATTCCAGAAGCGTGTCGAGTCGTGCACGTACCGATCGTACGGTGCGCGCACGAAGGCGTGGATGGTGACGCTGTCGGCCATGTTGGCGATGTCCCAGCCGAGCACCTCGCCCACGTCCAACCCGCGAAAGGAGATCGGCGACCCAAGCGTGATGTTGCCCAATCGCGACGCCAGCAGCAGGAAGGTGTGGCCGGGCACGTCCGAGGTCAGCACCGGCGGCGTTTCCAGGCCGGTGAAATTGCGCTCGGGCGTGCCGCCGGGCCCGGATGGTTGCAGCGCGATATAGCTGCCGGAGACCAGCGTCTCCAGCCCGACCACGGCTCCGGCGAAGAAGCGCGGCTTGACGATCCAGAACTGTGCCTTGTTGGTGAGCAGGGGTTCGGCCTCGCGGTTCATGCGCACCGTCACCACCACGCGCTGGAGATCGGGGCTGAGGCCGATGTGCTCCACCACGCCCATGTCCACGTCCTTGGTGCGGACATGCGACTGGCCGGCGATCAGGCCGGATGCGGTCTCGAAGGTGATGGTGATCAGCGATCCACGCTCGGCCAGCGTGTGCCAGGCCAGCCAGGCGCCGGCCAGCACGGTGACGATCGGGATCGCCCAGACCAGCGACAGGCGCCGGCGGCGATCGAGGCGGGAGCGGACGATTGCGGTCGGCGGCGTGACCGGATCGCTCATGCCGGCCTCCCGTTATCGCCTGCGGCATCCCAGATAAGCCGCGGATCGAATGTGCGCGCGGCCAGCATGGTGAGGATGACGACGGAGACGAAGGCCACCGCGCCCATGCCCGGATGCACCGACACGATCGAGCCGAACTGCAGCAGCGCCACCAGGATCGACAGCATGAAGATGTCGATCATGGACCAGCGGCCGATGCGGTCAACGATGCGGTACAGCACGGTGCGGTCGCGCCGGTGGGTCCTGGCACCCCGATGGACTCCGATCAGCAGGATGCTCAGGCCGATGATCTTGAGCACCGGCACGGCGATGCTGGCGAAGAACACCAGCGCGGCGAGCGGCCATTCCCCAATGTCCAGCAGCTCGCGCACTCCGCCAAGGATGGTGCTGGGCGCGTCGCTGCCAAGCTGGGTCACGGTCAGCACCGGATAGAGATTGGCTGGGATGTAAAGCACGATCGCCGCGATCCCGAGCGCCCAGGTGCGCGCCAGGCTGTCGTGCTTGCGCGGGATCAGCGCGAAGCCGCAGCGGGGGCAGAGCGCCCCCGGCAACGCGCGGACCACGAAACCGCACGTGTCGCACCCCAGGCGGCGCAACGCGGCCGCCCGGTAGCCGCGATCGGCACGGGCGGCAGTGGTCAGGCGGCGGCCGATGACCTCCCACACCGCTTCCGGATCGAGCGTCGCGTCGCAGGCCACCATGGTCAGGATCAGGCCGGCGAGCGCATAGAGCCCGGGGCCGATCTCGATATGCACCAGCGAGCCCAGCCGCACATAGGCGACGAACACGCCGAGCATATAGACCTCCACCATCGACCAGGGCTGCAGCCGTTCGACCCAGGCGAACAGCATGCGGATCTGCGGCGACCGATGGTTCAGGCGGGCGGCGATCAGCACGACGGTGGTGGCCAGCAGCCTGGCCAGCGGCGCGGCGAAGGTGGCGGCCAGTACGATGGCGGCGAGGTCCCAGCGGCCGTCGCTACCCAGCAACGACGGCCCGGTGAACAGGGTGGCGGAGCGGTATTCTCCCGCTCGGCTGACGGTCATCAGCCCCATGCTGGTGCCGATCGCCAGCAGAATGAGGCCGGTGAGGGCCAGTGCCAGCGGGGTCTGCAACGGGTCGCGGCGGGTATGGCGGAGCACGCAGTCGCAGCGGAGGCACAAGGCGCGCGCCGCCGGCGGCATGGGCGGGATGACCTGAAGCAAGCCGCAGTCGCGGCACTCCCGCAGCCGGGCGGGGCTGAGCGGGAGGGGAGGGATTTCGGCGGTTGGGGCGGCAGCGAGGGCCATGTTCTCGAGCGGCTGTGGCGGCGGGTCAGGTTGGCTGCCGAGTATCTGGGTATGGCTGCGCGGTCCAGCGAGACATGCGCCTGGGCGGCTACGAACGCGTGAGGCGGCGGCGGTTGCGGGCGGCGGCGGGTGGCCGCGTCCTGGCTTGCGTCGCCGATCGGGCGGCTTTGTGGGCGCGCGTTACGCGGTCTCGAGCTGCGAATTGAGCAGATCGGAGATCAGCATGCAGCCGGGCGCGTGGGTGATACAGAAATCCGGCCTGGCGGACTCTATCGCCGCCTGCGGCGTCACACCGCAGGCCCAGAATACCGGCACTTCACCCGGATGGATGTCCACCGGGTCGCCATAGTCCGGCGCCGCGATATCGCGGATCCCAATCTGCTCCGGGACGCCGATATGGACCGGCGCCCCGTGCACGCGCGGGAACCGGGCGGTGATCCGGGCCGCGCGGTCCGCGTCTGCCGGAGGCATTGGCCGCATCGATACCACGAGAGGTCCCTGGAAAACGCCGGCGGGCACGCATCGGATCGACGTCCGGTACATCGGCACGTTGCGGCCTTGCGCGATATGGCGAATCTCGATGCCCGCATCGATCAGTGCCGCTTCGAACGAGAACGAGCACCCGATCGCGAAGCTGACGAGGTCGTCACGCCAGAGAGGCGCGATGCCGGTGGGTTCCTCGACCAGCACGCCATGCCGCCAGAGGCGGTACTTCGGGAAGTCGGTGCGGATGTCGAGATCGTCCGCCAGATTGGCAAATGTCGTCGTGCCGGCAGGTGCAATGCCGAGCAGCGGACAGGGCTGCGGGTTTGCCTCGGCGAAGCGCTGAAAGTCGGTCGCCAGCGCCTGTGGCAGGATCACGAGATTGGCCTGCACGTTGCCCGGCGCGCGATCGGCCGTTGGCCCGGTCCATGCGCCGGAACGGATCAGCAGCCGTTGCTTCCGTCCCTCGGCGGCGCCCGGGTTCGTCATGGCATCCATCGCCGCCTCCATCGCCGCCTCCATCGAAGGTTCAACGCGGGCCGGATGATCTGCACGTTACCGCGGCACCCGCCCCTTGATCGCGTTGGCCCGCGCGGCATAGCTGATGCGCCCTTCGCTGTCGGCCGGCAATCGGGCACGCACTTGCTCCTTCAGCCGTTGCGCTTCCTCCGGTGTCAGCGCGGCGAGCGCCGGGCGAACGCTTCCTGTTCCGGTGCTCATGGTCCAGAACTCATCGAAGCTGGCGAATGTCCGCCGCGGCGCGATCTCGCGCACTTCAACCGCTTCGAGCCCGGCGCCCGTCCACAGCGCGTGCATCGCGTCCATGCGCGACGCATCGATGCTTGGCGGCTGCGGCAGCATGTGCCCCGACGCGCGCAACTCGGCATGGATTGGCGCGAAGGGAAAACCGCCGCTCGCCATGTCCCAGGCGTAGGCGGCCACCGTGCCGCCCGGGCTGACCACGCGCGCCATCTCCGCGAGGCCTTTTGCCGGATCTGGAACGAAGAAGATCACCAGGGCCATGACCGCGGCATCGAAACGGTTTTCCGGGAATGGCAGCGCCATCGCATCGCCGAGCTGAAACGTGGCGCCGCGCGCGCCAGGCCGTTGGCGCGCGAATGCGAGTTGCGCCTCGGATGGATCGATGCCGTGCGCCTCGGCCGGGGCGCACCGCTGCATCAGCAGCTCGGTGACGGCGCCGCTGCCGCAGCCGACGTCGATCCATCGCAGGCCTGCCTGCGGTGCCAGCCAGTCGAGGAAGATCTCGCCGGCGATCCGGCTCCAGCCGCCCATGCCACGTTCGTACGCGGCGCCATCTTCGAAGCGAATCGGCGATGTGGCCATCGATGCGGACTCCCTGTGTTGTGCGGCGGCGCGATGGCGATTTTATCTTTGCCAAACCCACTGTTTCGTTAGGGTGTTATTTGTCGGGCGGGTAACAGGCTAACGGGCGGGAATATCTGCCGCGCTTGGTGATTATCGTGCTGCCCCTACTTCGGCGCCCGCTTCTTCGGCTCATGCTTCACTGGCGGCGACTGCGCCACCTTGCGCAAGGCTTCCTCGAACGCGGCTTCGTCCTGGTCGCAGCCTGGCTCGCGGGTGAGTTCCTTGAAGCGGTCGATCTGGGGGTTTTTCGTCAGTCCTCGGTTTCATCGGTTGGCTCAGGTATGTCGTCCGGAGCGTCATACTCCAATTCAATCTGACGGTCGCCTGTTGGAAGGGCGAGCTGATGCGTGGCGATCGGGACCAGACCGCAAAGCTGCGCACGCTTAGCCGCCCCTGCGTCGTCGGTGTAGATATTTTCAACTCCCGCCACTTTGAATATAGCTATGATCTGCCTATCGATCTTGATCTTCTGGTAAGCCTCCGCCGAATTCTTGGGATCGTGGACGGAAAACACATCGCGGTTGAGACACGCCAACTCGATCGCACAGCGGGAATCGAAGGAGGCCACTTCAAAAAGCCTAGATCTGGCGATGATATCAAAATACTGCTGAGCCGTTGGCCCAATAGCAGTAAGCAATTCGGCCACTGCTGGGGTGGGTATTATTATCTTTTGCTTCGACTTTGCCAGAGTTTCAACCAGGAGTTCCGCCCGTCGCTTTGCCATAACCACCGTCCGCCCCGTCGTGGGGTCGGCGGGGATTCTTCCGGCCGGATTCAACAAGATGCTCAGCAGGGTGTTGTCGAATCCGACCGGTTTCATAGAGCGGACTCGCGCTCATTTCGTAGGCGATCGTCGGCATCCTTTGGCCACACCACAGGCGCCGCCCGTAATCTCTGGAACACTTCACCAAGGTCCTCGTCGCCCAGAGGCTCATATGCCTGAACAAGCATCTTGCTCAGTTTCCATTCGCCCGCGGGCGTCCGATCCCAACTGCCGATTCCGGTAACTCGGATAGGCTCGAACAGCAGCGTCGCCATCGCCTTCGCTATTTGCTTCGGCGCGCTGAACCCAGAGTGGAGGTCGCCTCCCAGGTCCTGCATTTGAAGAGGGGTGAAGTCACCGACTCCACCTACTCTGATTAGCACGCCATCGAAGCTGCCCCCTTGGCGCACCCCGGTGATCGCGCCAATTTCGTCGGGGCTGGGGGGAAAATCCAGAATGACGCCCGTACGGTCTTTCAAGCTGGCCGGTTTCCCGCCGTCGCGCCGTACCATGTTCCGTATTCGCGTGTACGCCTGCCGCTGGGCAAGCGTCCCGCTGCCGATTCTGACGGCTGTAGCTCTTTCTCTGGCCTCGACAGCGACTGGGGTCGGGAGATGAAAGACCGGTTTGGTGCTGGATTGGTCAATTCGCACTAGGTGCATCTCTTGCGGCACGCCGACCACCTCTCCGATCTGCCGCAGATATTCGAGCAGTCGGTCAAGGGGCATCGTTTCCGGCGTGTAGGCCGGAATCACGAACTCCATTTCTTCAAAGTCTGCCATTTAGCCTCATTTACCATCGAATCCCAGAATCTAGAGAGGGAATGTCGTTGGCGCAAGCAATCCTACGAGCCGGTTTCGTTGTCAAACGCCAGCGTCATTTGCCTTGGGTCCAGGATTGCGATCCCCGCCGCCAGGCGTGATCCCGCGTGAGCGGTCCAGGTGGACGCCTTCGCTGCCCCTGCTCCACCAACTGACCGGTAGGTCAGTCGCCGCCCCACGATACCCGCCAGCGCCTTGTCCATCCGGGCCATGTCATCGAATCCGGTCTTGATCCGGTAGGAGTACCGGAAATCGACCTCGGCGAGGTAGCGATGCAAGTGTGCCTCGCTAACATATTGACAAATACCGTAAATCCCGCGCTCCACGATCGAGAAGAACCCCTCGATCGTGTTCGTGTAGTCCTCGCAACGCACGTACTCCTTGGCGGAGTGCTTGACCACGCCATGGCTCTGAAAGTGCCAGCCGATCCCGGTGTAAATCGGGCTTTCGTCGCTCTGAAACTTGGAATCGGCGTAGACATGCTTGCCGACGATCGGCCGCAGGTTGGCAGCCGTGACATTCGGGACGTGGAAGCTGCGCACCCGTCCGCCACGCTCGACCAGCGACATAACTGTGTTCTTGGTGCCCGGCCCCTTGAGCTTCGTTCCTTCCTTGCGCCCCACGTAGGTTTCATCCGCCTCGACGTACGCGCCATAGCCGCCCAGCTTGTCCGCGTCGGTGGTCTTCATGGCCTCCCGGATGCGCAGGGTCATGAACCAGGTCGATTTGAGGGCGACGCCCATCGCCCTTTGCATCTGGTGGGTCGATACGCCCTTCTTGGACGAAACCATGAGGTAAACGGCCTGCAACCACATGTGCAGCGGGACGTGGCTGGCGTGGAAAACAGTCCCAACCGTCGCGCGGAACTGCTGGCGGCAAGCGTAGCAATTGTATAGACCAGGACGGGTCGCTTTGCCGCCCATGAGCCTGATCCGCGCCCGATCGCCGCAATGCGGGCAGACAGGACCATTCGGCCAGATGATGCTTTCCAGCTTGGCATAAGCCGCAATTTCGTTTTGGAAGAAGGGCTTATCGAGAATGCTCTGGGGCATGGTCGTGGTTCCTGTCGCTGAAACGGACCATGGCCGGAATGGGTGGGTTCAGAAAGTATAACATCGCCGACGCGATCCATGTTGGACAAAACAAGAACGCGCGGTCAAGGGTGCGCTGCCTTGGCCACGCTTCATGCCAATGCGCTTTGCGCCGCACAGCCAATCGCCGCGGCCGGTTGCCGCCCTTGCGTCGCTCCGATAGGTTCCGCCCCCGCTTTTGACCGGGAATCCAGCCAATGTCCCTGACCGCCGAACGGCTCGACCGCATCCAGCCCAGCCTGACCATCGCCATTGCCACCAAGGCGCGTCACATGATCGCCGAGGGCAAGAACGTGATCAGCCTGTCGCAGGGCGAGCCGGACTTCGACACGCCGCGCAACGTCAAGGATGCCGCGATCCGCGCGATCGAGGCGAACGACACGCACTATACGGACGTTGCCGGCACGCCGGCGCTGCGCAAGGCGGTGGCGGCGAAGTTCAAGCGCGACAGCGGCCTGGATTACCAGCCGGAGGAGATCATCGTCTCCACCGGCGGCAAGCAGGTCATTTTCAACGCGATGCTGGCGACGCTGGACAAGGGCGACGAGGTCATCATCCCGAGCCCGTGCTGGGTGAGTTATCCCGACATCGTCAGCCTGGCTGACGGCAAGCCGGTGCTGGTGCCCTGCAGCCAGAACCACGGGTTCAAGCTGCGCGCCGAGGACCTGGAAGCGGCGATCACCCCGCGCACCAAGTGGTTCATGCTGAACAACCCGTGCAATCCGACGGGCGCGGCATACAGCAAGCAGGATTTGCGGGCGATCTGCGACGTGCTGCTGCGGCATCCGAACGTTTGGATCTTCACCGACGACATCTATGAGAAGCTGGCGTACGATGGCTTCAGGCCGGCGACGATCCTGGAAGTGGAGCCGAAGCTGCGCGATCGCACCGTGACGATGAACGGGTGCTCCAAGGCGTATGCGATGACCGGCTGGCGCATCGGTTTCGCCGGCGCGCCGGTCGCGTTGATCAAGGCGATGGACAAGCTGCAGAGCCAGTCCACGTCCAACCCGAACTCGATCGCCATGGCAGCGGCGGTCGAGGCACTGACCGGGCCGCAGGAATCGATCGAGGAGATGCGGGGCATCTTCGAGGAGCGCCGCAACCTGGTGGTGTCCGAACTCAACAAGGCGCCGGGCCTGTACTGCCACAAGCCGGAGGGCGCGTTCTACGTCTATCCGTCCGTCAACGGCTGCATCGGCAAGACCACGCGCGGCGGCAAGAAGATCACCGACGACGAAAGTTTCGTGCTGGCGCTGCTGGATGAGGAAGGCGTCGCCACGGTGCACGGCAGCGCGTTCTGCTATCCCGGTTATATCCGCATCGCGTACGCGAACTCCACCGAGGAGCTGACCGACGCCTGTCAGCGCATCCGGCGGTTCTGCGAAGGGCTGCACTGATGCCGGCGCTTTCCCAACGCCTGGGTCGTGTCGAGGTCGCCGCCAGCGTGCAAATGACGATCAAGGCACGCGAGCTGCGCGCGGCGGGGAAGAACGTCATCACGCTGACCACCGGCGAGCCGAATTTCGACAGCCCGCCGCTTGCGATCGAGGCGGCGCATCAGGCGGCGCTGCGCGGCGACACGAAATATCCGCCGCAGGACGGCACGCTGGCGTTCAAGCAGGCGATCCAGGCCAAGTTCCGGCGCGACAGCGGGATCGACTACGCGCTGGATGAGATCTGCGTCGGCAATGGCGGCAAGCAGTGCTTGTTCAACGCGATCATGGCGACGGTCGATCCGGGCGACGAGGTGGTGATCCCGGTGCCGTCGTGGATCGCCTATGCGCAGATGACGCAGCTCTGCGAAGGCACGCCGGTGTTCGTCAACTGCCCGCAGAACAATGGCTTCAGGCCGCGGGCGGAGGACATCGACGCGGCGATCACGCCGAAGACGAAGTGGCTGGTACTGAACAGCCCTAACAATCCGACGGGAGCGGTGATAACGGCGGACGACATGCGGGCGATCGCCGCGGTGATGCGCAAGCATCCGCATGTCTGGATTCTGTGCGACGACATGTATGAGCACCTGATCTTCACCGGCGTAGAACATGCGACGATTGCGCAGGTGGCACCGGATTTGAAGGACCGGACGCTGACGGTGTCCGGCGTTTCCAAGACCTATGCGATGACCGGCTGGCGCATCGGTTTTGCCGGCGGGCCGAAGCCGTTGATCAGGGCGATGGTGAACATGCAGGGCCAGGCAACGGCGGGCATTTCCACCGTTGGCATGGCCGCGGCGGTCGCGGCGTTGAACGGTCCGCAGGATGGCGCGCACCAGCAGAGCATCGCCTATCAGCGGCGGCGCGACATCGCGGTGGAGATGCTGAACGCATCCCGCGGCATCACGTGCCACAAGCCGGAAGGCGCGTTCTACGTGTTTCCCAATGTCGCGGGGTGTCTGGGGCATACCACCGGCGGCGGCAAGAAGCTGCGCACCGATGAAGACGTGTGCCTGGCGCTGCTGGAAGAAAAATACGTCGCGACGGTGCACGGCGCCGCGTACCACATGAGTCCGTATCTTCGCATCAGCACGGCGACCGCGGACGACGATCTGATCGAAGGCTGCCGCCGCATCGCCGCATTCTGTGACGAGCTGCGCTGAAGGCGCGGGTCGGAGCGCCGTGCCGTCCGGTTCCGACCTCGCTCCGGCGATCCGTCCGGGACGCGACACCGACGCTGACGGCTTCATTGCCCTGATTGGTGCCTGTTGGAGCCAGCACCCTGGCGTCCGCATGGATGTGGACGGCGAGATGCCGGAGCTGCGCGCGCTTGCTTCGTACTATGCGGGGCAGGGGGGTGCGCTGTGGACGGCCGACGCAAACGGGCAGGTGGCCGGCATGATCGCTGTTCATCCGCACGAGGCGGACGCGTGGGAAATCTGCCGGGTCTATGTGCATCCGTCGCGCCACGGCGGGGGCCTCGGGCATCGACTGCTGGACATCGCGGAGGCGCACGCCCGGAACGCCGGCGCCGATCGGTTGGTGTTATGGAGCGACACGCGCTTCGAGCGCGCGCATCGGTTTTATGAAAAGCGGTCCTACGTGCGCAGCGGACCGCTGCGGGTACTGCACGACATCTCGCACTCGCTGGAATTCGCTTATGCGAAACCATGGCATGGCGTCGCCGTGCTTGATGCCGCTGCGGCGGCGGCGGCGATCCCTCGGCTGTGCGAGATCCTGACGGCCTGTGTCGCGGAGGGTTCCGGCGTGTCTTTCCTGCCGCCGCTTGCGCCCGAAACGGCGCGCAACTTCTGGCGCGGCATGGCGCGGGAGGTTGCGGCCGGGACTCGAGTACTGATTGGCGGCTGGGTGGACGGCGTACTGTGCGGCACCGTCACCCTGGCGTTCCCGGTCGCCGAGAACCAGCCGCATCGCGCCGACGTGCAAAAGTTGATGGTGCATCCTTCGGGCCGTCGCGCCGGCATGGCCCGAAAGCTGATGCAGCGTTTGGAGCTGGAGGCCGCGCGCGCCGGCCGCACTCTGTTGACGCTCGATACGCGCGCCGGCGATCGGGCCGAGGGCTTGTATCGTTCGATGTCCTGGAATGAAGTTGGCCTCATTCCCGGCTATGCGCTGAGGCCGGACGGGACGCCCGACGACACGCTGTTCTTTTGGAAGGCATTGCCTCGCGCCAACGACTGACGGCGGCGCCGCCATCGGCGGATCAATATTGATCGTGCCGTACATGTTGATTGCATTGATCAAGATTGACCCGAAGCGCCATACGCGCTGACCTCAACATTGCCGGCCGCCGCGACGGCCCACGTCATCGACAGAGGAGCTCGGTCCGTGATCACGCCCGCCTATGTGCGCACCATGGCGCGCTACAATGCAGAAATGAACCGCCGCCTCTATGACGCCGCAGCGAAACTCACCGACGAACAGCGCAAGGCAGGGCAGGGCGCGTTCTGGGGATCGATCCACGGCACCCTGACGCACCTGGTGTGGGGCGATTCGCAGTGGATGTCGCGCTTTTCTGACTGGCCGAAGCCCAGCGTGCCGATCAAGCAAAGCGCCACGATGATCGCGGACTTCGCCAGCTTGCGCGAACAGCGTGCAACAGCCGATGCCGACATTATTGCGTGGGCGGACCGGGTCGATGACGCATGGATCGACCAGGACCTGGTATGGTTCTCCGGCGCAGCACAACGCGAGATGCGGCGACCGCGCGGCTTTGTCGTCGCGCATTTCTTCAACCATCAGACGCACCACCGCGGCCAGGTGCATGCGCTGCTGACTGCGCACGGCGTGGGGACCGGCGATACGGACCTGATGCTGATCGTCGATCCTGCCTGACGCCCGGCGCGACTTCACCGCCCGCGTTGCCGCCTCGGCCCGAGCGGCCGGCGCCCATCCGCGCGTGCCTGCGCTGCCGCATCCGCTTGCGTCCGCGCACCGCCTTGCTATGGACGTGGCATGTGCGGCCGCTATGCAACCTTCCTCCCCGCCGAGGCGATCGTCGCCCTGTTCCGTACCAGCGGTCCGGTGCCGAACTGGGCGCCGACCTGGAACATGGCACCGACCCGCGACGCCCCGGTCGTGCGGCTGCATCCCGACAGCCGGGAACGTCGCCTGGATCTGCTCCGCTGGGGGCTGCTGCCGCACTGGGCGAAGGATGCGAAATCGGTTCGTCAGCCGATCAATGCGCGTGCCGAGACGCTGGCCACGTCCGGCATGTTCCGCGACGCGTTCAGCCGCCGTCGCTGCCTGGTGCCAGCGGATGCATTCTACGAATGGCAGGTGCTGGACGGTACGAAACATCCCTGGGCGATCGCCCGCGCCGATGGCCAGCCGATGGCGTTCGCCGGCCTGTGGGAAGGCTGGCGCGGCGCCGACGGCGTGGTGGTCCGCAGCTTCACGATCGTAACGACCAGTGCGAACGACACGCTCCGTCCGCTGCACGAACGCATGCCGGTCGTGTTGGAGGCAGGTGACTGGCCTGCCTGGCTTGGCGAGACGGACGGCAATCCGGCGGAGCTCTTGCGTCCGTCGGCGGCGGAATTTCGTACATGGCGGGTCGGCACCGCTGTCAACAATGTACGGAACGACGCACCGAACCTTTTGGAATCGGTCTGAATCCGGTGGCGAAATGGCTGACTCTTCGGCCCCTGTGTTACTCCGCTGCCGCCTTGCGGCCGTCCGGCTGGAGGTGAGCCACACGAGGCGCCACTTCCTCCTTGAACAACTTCAGGGAGCGGTGCCAGGCCTGCGGGTTCTCCAGGTAGTCGAAGCCGAACACCAGCAGACCGCCGAAGCCGCCGGCCTCGTGGTAGATGCGCTCCAGCTTTTCCGCGACCGTCGCCGGCGAGCCGACCAGCCAGTTGTGTTTGGCGCAGTATTCCGGCGTCACGTCGCTGTCGGCGACCGACGGATCGTGCTTGAGGAATTCGAGGAATCCGAAATTCCCAAGCAGCGGCAGGAAGTATTCGCGCATCATACGGCCCATCATGCCATCGACGCACAGCTTCCACGCCTCGGCGTCGGTGTCGGCGACGAACACCTCGCGCACCAGGCGCCAATCGCTGCGCTTCGGCGTGCGGCCGGTGCGCGCGGCACCGATCTCCACCGCTTCCCAATGGCTGGCGACGTAGGCGGGGTTGAGGTTCAGCGACAGCGGCAGGAAGCCGCGCTCGCCGGCCAGCTTCAGCGTGTCGGACTGTTTGGAGAAGCCGGCGACGCCGATCGGTGGATGCGGCTGCTGCACCGGCTTGATGTGGCTGCGCAGGAAGCCGAATTGCGGCTCCGGCTTCGATACCGTCCAGAACTTGCCCTGCTGGGTGAAGCTGGGCTCGTCGCCCCACAGCCGCAGGATCATGTCCAGCGATTCGCGCGTCATCTCGCGGTTCACGCCGGAGGCGCCGTCAACATTGAACATCGCCCAGTCGGTCGGCAGGCCCGATGCGGCGACGCCGAAATTCAGCCGGCCTTCCGACAGATGGTCCAGCATCGCCACGCGCGCGGCGAGCTCGGCGGGATGGTGGTACGGCAGCAGGAAGCCGCCGGGACCGATGCGCAGGCGTTTCGTTTGCAGCAGCGCCTGGGCGATCAGGAGATCGGGCGAGGGATGCGGCTCCCACGGTGCGGTATAGTGCTCGCCGATCCAGGCTTCGTCGTAGCCGAGCTCGTCGAGCCAGCGGAGCGTCTGCAGGTCCCAGTCGTGGCCTGCCTTCAGGCCCCTCTCCGGCGGATGCGATGGCATCGCGAAATAGCCGAGCAACATGGCGATCCTCCTGCGTTTCGTTTGCCCGCGATGGGGTGGGGGGAGGCTACACCCGGGGACCGGGCGGTTGGCAATCCGGGACTGGCGGGCAAGCGCGGGCGGCCGTCCGCATTGACCTTCGTGGTGAACTTTGCCATCAGACCAGCGTAATTTACGGTATCCGCCGCGACAACAGCATGATCGGTAGTCGGGATGAGCATATTGCGTGGGCCCCTGCGGGATATGGTCCGGACCGCGGCGCTGACGAGCCTGCCGCCGTACCGGAGACTGTCCCAGCATCTGGGGCAGAACGCCGAGACACTGGCGAATACGCAGAGAGAACTTGACCAGGTACGGGCGCAACTGACGGAGCTGAGGCTGCGTCGGGAGCACGATGAAAAGACACTGGCCGATACGCGGGGCGACCTCCACCAGGCGCGAGCGCAACTGACAGTGCCGACTCCGGCCGCACCGGCGGCGCCGCCAAAGCCGATCCGGTTCGTTGCGATGGACATTGTGGACAACTGTAACCTTCGCTGCCCATTCTGTCTTTACGACTATCAAAACACCCATAAAACGAATCTGATGCGTGACGAGGTGTTTGACGCGGCAATGGGATTGCTTCCGTATGTCGGGCCGGCGCATTTCTGGCTGTCGTGCCTGCACGAGCCCACGATGCATCCGAAATTCGCTGAATTCATCGAGCGCATTCCGGCCGATTACCGGTCCAACGTTTTTTACACCAGCAACCTCGCGCGACGCATGCCTTCTTCGTACTACGCGACCGTGGCCAACAGCGGTCTGGCGTTCATCAATATTTCCATCGAATCACGCGAACCGGCGCTCTATGAGCGGATGCGCAAGGGGGCGCGCCATCGCATTTTCATGGAAAGCTGGGACGAGTTGCTGGCGGCGTTCCGGCATGTGCCGGCACCGCCCAAGTTGCGTTATATTGTGATGGCGTACAAGTCCAACCTGCGGGAGATTCCGGATCTCGCCAAATATCTCCATACGGAGCGGTCGGCGGCGCAGGTGGAAATTCGCTACACTTACGATATGGCGCACATCGCCACGGAATTCAAGCAAGGTGAATTCCTGGATGCCGAGGACTGGCGATGGCTCACGCGCCAACTCGATCGTTATGATCCGGCCGACGTAAGCGTCTGTGTTCCTCCGGAATTCGAGAGCATGATGGGTGCCGAATCGTCCCTGGTTTCAGAGCCCGCTTTGCAAGCGAGCCTGTCCGCGGACGGTGCGGCTGCTTGCACCGACGAACCCACGATCGCGGCAGGCGAGTATGAACTCCGCATGTCATACGACGGCACGATCCGCGCGTCGCCGCACTTCACGGGAAAACGGCCCGAGGTCGTCCCGGACATCATCGACGTGAACGTGCTCAATATTGGCAATCCTCGGGCGTTTTTTGATTCGCTCAAGGCATGACACGCCGTCGGGGCCCGGCGTTCGAAGCTGCTGCATCCAGCGATCGACCGAATCTGCGAGCGCCGCGTGACAGCCTCGTGGCTGCACCCGGCGGGCTCTGTTCTGCGCCGTAATGAACGATATTGGCGACCAACTCGACGCGTGGCTGCAGCGCTGTCCCAACCCTCAGGTCGATCCACTTCCGGGCATGGCGGAATCCGGACTGCAGGAGCCTGCGCCGGACTACCTGTCCATCGCGCGCATCAAGTCGGCGTTGGTGGAGCGCACCGGTCTGCCCGGTGTCGCCGGCGTATGGGGCGGGCGCCAGGTGGTGGGACGCTTCTTCATCGATGGCTTCGGCGATGCGGCGCAGCGCGCGATGTGGCGCGGGCGGGCGCTGTCGGTGGCAATTTCCGAGCCGAAGGTCGGTGCGCATCCGAAGCTTCTGACCACGCAGGCCGAGGCGGATGGCGATGGCTTTCGCATCCGCGGCGAGAAGGCGTGGGTCAGCAATGGGCCGTCGGCGGATGCGATCATCGTGCTGGCGATCACGTCGGTGGAGAGTGGGCGAAAGCGCTACAGCGCGTTTGTGGTGCCGCGCGATGCGGCGGGTGTGACGCTGACGGAGATGCCTGGCTTTCACGCGCTGCGTCCGTCCCGGCACTGCGGGTTGGTGCTGGACGGGGTGCGCGTGCCTCGGTCCGCGCTGCTGGGGGCGGTTGGCAGCGCTTATGAAAGCATGGCGCTGCCGTTTCGCGACGTGGAAGATGCGGTCGGGACGTTTGGACTTCTGGGGGTGTTTCGATTTCTACAGCGGCGGCTCAGCGCCGAGGGCGATGCGGCAAGGCTGTCGCTTGGTGGATTGGTCGCATTGTCGGCCGTGTTTGCCGACGCGGCGGAAGCGGTTGTCGAGGCGCTGGACGCGGATTGTCTTGCCACGAAATCGGCGACATTGGTCGGGCTGCGCGTCCTGGCAGAGGAATGGGTGAAGCGCGCGCGTGAGCACCTGGCGCTGTCCGGACCGGCCGGCGATGCGAAGATCGAGGCTGCGTTTGCGGATATCGATGCGATGCTGTCGGTCGCCCGCGGACCCCGCATGGCGCGGCAGGCCCGGTTGGCGCGGGTATAAAACCCCCCTCCCCTTGAGGGAGGGGTTGGGGGGAGGGGTGCGTCCTTCCGAGGTTCTGCGGAAGTACGCACCCCTCCCCCTATCCCCCTCCCTCAAGGGGAGGGGGGATTGCTTTCTATCCCAGCGTTGCCGTTGCCTGCATGGCGATCGTGCCGTCCGGCGTTACGGCCCATATCTCCGCGGCGTTCTCGCCGACCGGGCGGCCGACCACCGTGAACGGCGCGGTGTCGAACAGCGGCGCGCGGGCGCGCATGTCGAAGCGCGCGATAGGCCGATGGGTGGAATCGCGCAGCAGATCCAACAGGCATTGCTGCGAGAACGGTCCGTGCACGACCAGGCCGGGGTAGCCCTCGACGCCCATTGCGTACGGCCGATCGTAGTGGATCCGATGCGGATTGAACGTCAGCGCCGAATAACGGAACAGCGTGACGGAGTCCGGCGCCCATACGCGCTGCCACGGCAGATCGGCGGTCGGCGTGTCGCGACGGGGAATGCCCGACGCCGCGCCGGGCGGCACCGCCTCGCGGAACACGCCGTGCTGCGCGTCGGTCAGCGCGAGGCCGCGGGGCGTGTAGATGCGCCGCGTCTGCGTCACCAGGATCAGCGTGCCGGTGCTGCCCTGGCGAAGCTGCACATCGGAGAACTCGGTCTCGCGGCGCAACGGATCGCCGACCTGGATCGGCGCGTGGAAGGTCAGTGTCGCGCCGGCGTACATGCGGCGTGGCAGCGGCATCTTCGGCAGCACGCCACGGCCGGTTGGCAGACCGTCCTCGGCGAGGTCTCGGCGTTTCGGCGTGTCCGGGAAATATGCGAGGTGCCAGCCGGGCGGTACGGGTTCGCCCGTGCGCGGGGGTGGTTCGTCGCGGTCGAAGGTGGCGGCCATGCCGCGCAGCGGGGCCTCGGTCGCCACGTCCTCATCGACGATGGTGCGGCCGAGCTGCGCGCGGAGGGATTCGATGTCGATGTCGGGCATGCGGCTTCAATCCCCCTCTGTCATTGCGAGGCGCGTAGCGACGAAGCAATCTCCTGCATGATGATCCGCCGGCGGCTCTTCAGGCAGGAGATTGCTTCGTCGCTACGCGTCTCGCAATGACAATTATACATGACAATTATACATGACAATTATACATGACAATTCTACATGACAATTCTACATGACAATTCTACAGCGCCAGGCGCAGCTTTGCCCCGATCTCTCCCACGATGCCGCGCCGGAACGCCAGCACGCACAGCATGAAGATCGCGCCCTGCGTCACCGTGACCCACGATCCGAACTGCGCGAGGTAATTCTCCATCGCCGTGTTCACCACCGCGCCGACCACCGGCCCGAACACGGTGCCCAGGCCGCCCAGCAGCGTCGTCAGCACCACTTCGCCCGATGTCGAGTAATGCACGTCGGTCAGCGTCGCGATGCCGAAGACGATCGCCTGGGTGCCGCCGGCCACGCCCGCCAGCATCGACGACAGCACGAACGCGATCAGCTTGTAGTCGTCGGTACGGTAGCCGAGCGACGTGGCGCGCGGTTCGTTCTCGCGGATTGCCTTCAGCACCTGGCCGAACGGCGAGTGGATGATGCGGTGCACCAGCAGGAAGCCGGCAATGAAGATCAGCGCCACGACCCAGTACATCGCCATGTCGTTGTTGAGATTGATCACGCCGAACAAGTGGCCTCGGGGCACCTGCTGGATGCCGTCCTCGCCGCCGGTGAACGGCGCCTCGTTGCAGAAGAAATACACCATCTGCGCCAGTGCCAGCGTGATCATGGCGAAGTAGATGCCGGAGCGGCGGATCGCCAGATAACCGAGGCACAGGCCCAGAGCCGCGCCGGTGGCGCCGCCGATCGCGATCGCCACCACCGCATCGACATGCCAGAACTTCATGGTCCAGGCGGCGAGATAGCTGCCCATGCCGAAGAACGCCGCGTGGCCGAACGACAGCAGCCCGATATAGCCGATCATCAGGTTGAATGCGCAGGCGAACAGCGCCCAGCACAGCACGCGCATGATGAAGATGGGATAGAGCACGTAAGGCGCGACCACGATCAGCGCCAGCATGATGAGGAAGGCGATCCACTGCGAGCGGGAGAAGCCGAGCATGTCAGGCCCTCTTGCCGAATAAGCCATGCGGCATGGTCAGCAGGATGATGACCATGACGACGAATACCACGGTGGCGGAGGCCTGCGGCCAGAAGACCTTGGTCAGGCCCTCGATCACGCCGAGGCCGAAGCCGGTCAGGATGGCGCCGAGGATCGAGCCCATCCCGCCGATCACCACGACCGCGAACACCGTGTTGATGAAGTTGTCGCCCATGTTGGGGTTCACCGAGTAGATCGGCGCGGCCAGCACGCCGGCGAACGCCGCCAGCGCGACGCCGCCGCCGAAGGTCAGCGTGACCACGCGCGGCACATCGACGCCGAACGCCTGGACCAGCGCGGCGTTCTCCGTCGCGGCGCGCAGCGTGGCGCCGAGCGAGGTTTTCTCCAGGATTGCCCAGGTGGAGAAGCAGACGACAAGCGCGGCGATAACGACCCAGCCGCGGTAGATCGGCAGGTACATGAAGCCGAGATTGGCCGCGCCTTGCAGCACGTCCGGGATGGTGTAGGGCAGGCCGGAGCTGCCGTAGAAGTTGCGGAACAAACCCTCGATCACCAGCGACATGCCGAAGGTCAGCAGCAGGCCGTACAGGTGGTCGAGTTTGTACATGCGGCTGATCAGCGTCTTCTCCAGGATGATGCCGAAGATGCCGATGATGATCGGGGCCAGGATCAGGCTGGGGAAATAGCCGATGCCGCAGTATTGCAGCAGCATCCATGCGGCGAACGCGCCCATCATGAACAAGGCGCCGTGCGCGAAGTTGATGATGTTGAGCATGCCGAAGATGATGGCGAGGCCCATCGACAGCATGGCGTAGAACGCGCCATTGATCAGGCCCAGCAGAAGCTGCCCGAACAGCAGCGGGCCGGGGACGCCGAAGATCATGATCATGGTGTGGATTCCTCGGTCGTTTCCCTGAGTTGTACGGATGGCCCACTCGTACACCCGTCATGGCCGGGCCTGACCCGGCCATCTGCGCACGATGCCGCGTGCGCCGCCAGGCCGAGTACGCCAAGGCGGTGCGTGGATGGCCGGGTCAGGCCCGGCCATGACGTGCTGCGTGCAGTCGGTTTGCTCATGCCTTGCCGATGAAGGAACAACCGCCTTCGGACAGCGGACGCGCCGCTTCCTCGGCCGGCGTGGTGCCGCGCAGCTTGTAGTAGTCCCATGGACCCTTGCTCTCGGCCGGCGCCTTCACCTCGAACAAGTACGCCGGCACCAGGTGGCGGCCGTCCTCGCGGATCGTGGTCTTGCCGAAGCATTCGTCCTCGACCGGCATCTTCTTCATGCGGGCGACGGTCGCGACGCCGCTCTTTTTCGCTTCCGCCGCGCCCATGTCGTGCGCGGTCTTCAGGTAGTGCAGGGTCGCCGAGTAGCAGCCGGCATGGATCATGTTCGGCCAGTTGTTCGGCGATTTCGCCTTGATCTTGTTGCAGAAGTTCCGCGTGCCCTCGTTCATGTCCCAGTAATAGCTTTCGGTCAGCACCAGGCCCTTCGCGGTCGCCAGGCCCAGCGCGTGCACGTCGGTGATGAACATCAGCAGCGCGGCCAGCTTCATCGACTTGTTCACGCCGAACTCGTTCGCCTGCTTGATCGAGTTCACCGTGTCGCCGCCCGCATTGGCCAGACCCAGCACCTTGGCGCCGCTGGATTGCGCCTGCACCAGGAAGGACGAGAAATCGCTGGTGCCCGGGAACGGATACGGCGATGAACCCAGCACCTTGCCGCCCGCCGCCTTCACGAAACCCGTCGTGTCGGACTGCAACTGCTTGCCGAACGCATAATCCGCGGTGAGGAAGTACCACGAATCGCCGCCGGCCTTCACCATCGCGCCGCCGGTGGACTTGGCGAGCATGTAGGTGTCGTACACCCACGTAATGAAGTTGGGCGAGCACTGCGCGCCGGTGAGCGCGGTGCTCGCCGGTCCGACGGCGAGGAACACCTTGTTCTTGTCCTTCACCACCGACTGCACCGCCAGCGCCACCGACGACGTCGGCACGTCCATCAGCACATCGACGCCGTCGCGATCGAACCACTGGCGGCAGATCGATACGGCGAGGTCCGGCTTGTTCTGGTGATCGGCGGCGATCACCTCGACGTTCATGTCGTGCGCGGCGGCGAATTCCTCGACTGCCTGTTTCGCACAGATGATCGAGGTTGGGCCGCCGGTGTTCATGTAGGGGCCGGACAGATCGTTCAGCACGCCGATCTTGAGCACGGGTTTGGACTGCGCACGGGCGCGGCCGATCAGCGGCAGCGTGCCGGCCGCGGCGGCAGTGCCCAGCAGGGCACGACGGGAGATGGTCATGGTCGAAGTTCCTTCCAGGAATGGATGGTCATGTCGGGTCCTGGAATCCTCCGTGGAGGCCGTTGCCCCCAAGCCGGCGGGGCTTGGACGTCCCGCCCGTTATCTCACGTGTCATCGCGAGGAACGCTCGGCTCCTGGCGAGAAGCAAGTGTCTGCTGTCATTGCGAGGCCGCCTGGCCGAAGCAATCTCGTTCGTAATGAGCCGCTGCTTGTCATGACACAAGGCCTCCCCTCCGCTTGAGGGAGGGGTCGAGGCGTACAAATCGACCCCTCCCCCAACCCCTCCCTCAAGGGGAGGGAAGGCTCTGCCGAGCGTTTCATCCAGGGCGGCGGGTCGGCCCCGGCCGGCGGCAAACTCGCAATGGCGTGTGATCGGCCACCGCGCTCATGCGCTGCGATACGCCTGTCCCCACCGATCCTCGAAGACCACATCCCCCAGCGCGGCACGCCGCACTGGACCGAACCGACCCAGCGGATAGCCGATCGGCAGCAGCGCGTAGGAATGCACGTCGGGCGGCAGCCCCATCGCGGCCTCGGCTTCCTTCTCGAACTGGAGGTACAGCGTGGTCAGCGTCACCCCCAACCCCAACGCGCGTGCCGCCAGCAGCATGTTCTGCACCGCCGGATAGATCGACGAACCGCTGGTGCGGGTTGGCGCCGCGCCGGCCAGGCACGGAACGATCCACACCGGCGCTTCATGCAGGTGGTCCGCCAGGTGCTCCGCTGCCGCCAGCATGCGGGCAAACCGTTCCGGTGCCGTGCCAGGTGCCGGCCCGCCCGCGCGATAACGCGGGCCAACGATCTCGTTCCAGGCGCGCCGGTAATACACCGCCGCCGCTGCCTTGATCGCCGCATCGCGGATCACCAGGAAGCGCCAGCCCTGCATGTTGCCGCCGTTCGCCGCCCAGGTTCCCGCTTCAAGAATCTGCCGGATCAGTGCGTCCGGCACCGGGTCCGGCTTCAGTCGGCGCATCGAGCGCGTGGTGCGCATGGTCTCGAACAAGCCGGGGTCGTGGGTGTCAGACACGCTGTCCTCCATGCGGGCGGTTGCGTTGCCCATCGGTGGACAGCCTCGACGGATCGTCAAGAGAGGCATCGCAGACCGTGAGCTCCTCAACTCACGCTCATCTCACGGTTGCGCTGGCAGATTGTTCCTGCACACTAATCAGCCGCACGGGCGTTACCGCGCTTGCTGCAATGCGGTATCGCGCGTGACGCGGAGGGAACCGTCATGCCTGGTGTCTGGACCGCCCCTGCCAATCCACCGACATTCAACGTCGGCACGATGCTGCTGCTCACCGATGGTTCTGTGCTGGCGCAGGATTCGGGAACCATCAACTGGTGGAAGCTGACGCCTGATCCGGCCGGCCAATACGTGCATGGCCGTTGGAGCCCGGTGCGCAGTGCACGCAACGCCGTCCTCTACTTTGCCTCCGCGGTGCTGCGCGACGGCACGGTGTTCGTCGCCGGCGGCGAGGTCGCCAACGGCCACGAAGACGCCGACCTGTGTGCCGCGGAATTATACGATCCGGTCGCGGATCAATGGTCCGATCTGCCGACGCCGGACGGCTGGACCAGGATCGGCGACGCGCCGTGCTGCGTGCTGCCGGACGGCAAGGTCCTGCTCGGTTCCATCGCGGACAATCGCTGCGCGATTTTCGATCCGGTCAGCAGGACGTGGTCCCCCGCCGGCCCCAAGCAGAACGCCAGCAGCAACGAGGAAACCTGGACGCTGCTGCCGGACGGATCGGTGGTGACGGCGGATTGCTTCGGCCACCCGGCCTCGGAGCGGTTCGTTGATGGAAGCTGGATTTCCGCCGGCACAACCGGCATCGATCTGGTGGAGGACGCGTCGCACGAAATCGGCCCCGCCATCCTGCTGCCGGACGGCCGTGTCTTCGCGATCGGTGCCACCGGCGCAACGGCGCTGTTCACGCCGCCGACGCAGCGCAACCAGCCGGGAACATGGACGCGAGGGCCCGACTTCCCACAGCAGAACGGACAACAGCTCGCGGCCAAGGACGCGCCCGCCTGTCTGCTGCCGAACGGTCGCGTGCTGTGCGTTGCCGGACCCGTGGACGGGACCGCAAACACCTACGCCGGGCCGACGATCTTCTTCGAATTCGACCTGACGGCGAATGCGCTGACGCGGCTGCCGTCGCAGCCGGCAAATGCAGGCGGGGCGCCCTACGAAGGCCGCATGCTGCTGCTGCCGACCGGCGAGGTAGTGTTCGCGAACGGCACCACCTTGGTACAGTTCTACAGGCCGGATGGCGTCGCGGACCAGGCGTGGCAGCCGAAGATCACCGCCTGCCCCGCACAGATCGCGATCGGCGCGACGGTGCGTCTGGAAGGCACCCAGTTGAACGGCCTGTCGCAGGCATGCTCTTACGGCGATGACGCGAGCATGGCGACAAACTATCCTCTCGTACGGCTGCGGTCGGTCGCATCGCCGGGGACGGTCTTCTACTGCCGCAGCTTCAATCATTCGACGATGGCTGTGGCGACCGGAGCGTCAGTGGTGTCAACGAGTTTTATTGTGCCGAAGGAGACACCGGCCGGAGCTTACATGTTGTCGGTCGTGGCCAATGGCATTGGCTCGGCGGAGCGAGCCGTGACTGTCGCCGCCGCGACACATGCTCTTTCGAGTGTGCGAAGCAATGTCGGGAATGACCGGCCGCTGAATCCTCGCGAATTCGCTTTGCAGCATGAGCTGTTCTGGCGAGATTTGAATGAAGTGCATCTTCTGATGGACTACGTTTCCGGGCGAACCGACAAATCTCTCACGGACCTCAAGGGCGTAGCTGATCGTCGAAAGGGCGACGATCCGACGGCAGCGGCGAAGGATATGCCGTCCGACCAGATTGTCGAGGAAGTCTGCATGATTCGATTTCCTCCGGAAGGCAGCATCGAAAGCAAGGCGCAGCAGGCGGCGTTCCTGTTGACCGTGAAGGATCGGTTGAATGCGTTGGCGGACCCGGCGCGTGGAGTAACCGTTGCCTACACGGCCATGTTCTCAGGGATCGCCCTCGCCAGCCGATCGCGATGGGCGACCCTGAAGGGCATCTGGGTCGAGCCGACACGCAGTGAGCTTCCTTCGTTCGCCAAGGAGTCCTATCCAAACCTCGTCGAACACGCCCGAGCGTTCCAAACGTTGTTCACGTGTCTGGCGCCTCTCATCCTCATCTGGGCGATACTGACCGCGTTTACCTACTGGGATGTGGCACTCACGGGTTCGGTGCTTCAACGAATTGATACTCTGGTAAAGTGCAGCTCGATACAGGCGAAGCCAGCTACTGCGCAGCCCAGCAGCGATCCGAGCGCCTGCACGCAAATTGCCGACCCCGATGCACAGCTCGTCATCGCGCGTCAGGACCTCAAGGCGCTTGCGGACGATCACATGAAGGTGCATCCGGTCGGGTGGCTCGTCGCCGTGTTTCAGCCACTCGCGACGACCGGCCAATCGCCGCATCCGACTGCCGTCCCCGCCGGCACTGCCGCGACCGCGGATGACCTGACGCTGGCGCGCGAGCAACTGACAGCCACGATCGTCAGCGTCATGAGCAGCTACGTCGTGCCCATCATGTTCGCGCTGCTTGGTACCTTTGCGGCCATGGTGCGCTGGATTTCCAGCAAGGTAACGGCGAGTACGCTGAGCCCGCGCGATTACAAGCTTTTCCTCACCAGTCCACTGCTCGGGCTGGTCGCCGGGCTTGCTGTGGGTCTGCTCTGGAGCGGCTCCAGCAGTTCCAGCTCGAGCGTGGGTACTCTCGCCGGCGGCATAACGCTGACTGCGGCAGGTCTTGCATTCCTTGCAGGCTATGGCGCCGAAGCGTTCTTTACGATGCTGGATGCGCTGCTCACGCGCGTATTCGCGCTGACCACGAATGGAGGTGGCAAATGATGTCGCCGGCATCGAAATGCTGAACTGCGCTGCACCCGGTGCCAGCCGTGTCATGGCCATCGGCACTCTGGCCATGACACAATAATCAGCCTCCTCTGCCCTCGACGTCACCCCAGCGTCAGCAGCACCAGCAGACTCCCCAGCCCCACGGCGAAGCAATAATACGCGAACGGATTGAGCGCCCACGCATCGTGCTGCCGGAAATACCGCATCAGGAAGGCAGTGCTGGCGAACGCCGTCACTCCCGCGACCACCGCCGCAATCGCCGATATTCCGAACATGCCCGGCGGCATGCCCGCATGCAGCAGCTTGGGCACCTCCAGCACCACGGCACCCAGAATGATCGGCGTCGCGATCAGGAACGAGAAATGTGCCGCACCTTCATGGTCGATCCCGCGCAGCACCCCTCCGACGATCGTCGCGCCGGATCGCGAAATGCCCGGGATCAGCGCGGTGCATTGCCAGCACCCGATCGCCAGCGCGTCCATCGCCGTCAGGCTGGCCAGCGGACGGTGGCCGGCGCCGCGCAGCTTCTCGCCGAACACCAGCAGCGCGCCGTTCACCACCAGGAATATCGCCGCAACGACCGGCGTGCCGAACAAGTTGCGAAAGAACTTCTCCAGCACGAAACCCACGACCACCGCCGGGATCGTTGCGAGTACGATCAGCACGAACACGCGGCGGCTTTCGCTGACCTGGTGCGTATCCGTCAGCCCCAGCACGCCCACCGCGAGTGCCCACCAGTCGCGCCAGAAATACACCAGCAGCGCGGTGGCGGTGCCGAGATGCAGCATCACCAGGAACGGCAGGAACGACGGTGCGTGCTGGTCGATATGCCAGCGTAACAGCGCCGGCAGCACCACGGCGTGGCCCAGGCTGCTGACGGGGAACAACTCGGTCGCGCCCTGCACCAGGGCGATGACGATGGCTTGCAATGCGCTCATGCGGGGTTCCTGGCGGACGTGGACTGATTCGGCAATCGGCGCCGAATCAATCGTTCATCGGATACGCCGCCATAAGCCGCTTCTGCCGCCGCCAGTCTTGCCACATCGCCGTGATCCGGGCGGGGCGAAAGCCGCGCGCGCGATTTGCCGCGCCGATGCGGAACGCGGCGCCGTAATGAAAGAACTGCGCCCGCCAGGCATCCAGCAGCTTTGTCGCGGGGTCCCACACGTGCGTGGCTTCGGAGCCGGCGCCGTTGATCTCGATGATGCGGAAACCCTCGCCACGTGCCAGCGCCTGGGTCGTATCGAACCGCACGTCGATGCGGCCGAAATGAAATTCCGGCATTGCCTGTGCGAGCGCATCGATGCGCGCGGTCAGCGTCGGCGTCGCCAGGTCGCTGCCATTGCGGAAGATCGATCCCTTGCAGTGGTTGCCGACGAACACCAGGCGCAGGCGCTCGCCGTTCGCCGGGACTTCATGCAGCCGGCCGGTCAGGCGCGGCAAGTATAGCTGAGGGACGCGCCCGGCCCGCGGATCGGCGAGGATCAACTCGCGCAGGGTGGACCGGCCGTCGCCGATCACACTGGGCGGGTATTTCAGGGTGATGGAGGTGATGCGGCCGGACTGCTCACCGGGCTCGCGCACGTAGAAAAGCCCAGCCTCGCCGTCCTGCGGCAGGAATTCCTGCAGCAGCACGCCCTCGTTGCGCGGAAAGGCCGCGACGTAGCGGAACAAGTCCGCGGAGTCGGCGACCAGCCGGACGCCGGTGCCGTTGCAACCGATGTCCGGCTTGGCGACGAACGGGTAATCGAAGCCGGACGCGGCGACGGCCGCCTCGGCCGCGGCAACATCGACGCGCGGATCGTGGCCATGTGTCTCGATGCCGGCGTAGCGCGCCAGCAGGCCGCGCTGGTCGGGGCCGACCTGGTCCAGGATGCTGCGCTTGGATTCGCCACACAGGCCACCCAGCGTAATGTTCGGGTTGGCCGCGGTGGGCAGCGTGAAGCTGCCGTAGCGCAGCCCCAATGCAATCCAGTGCACGGCGATCGGTGCGTAGAACGCCCAACCTGGCCAGAACTCGAAGAATGAAACGACCGGCGCGGCACGTGGGTCTGTGCCGGCGTGCGGCTGGCTGAGCGCGGCCTCCAACTTCATCGACGCGCGTTGCCCAGCGCGAGCGCGGCCACTCGGCCCGCCAGGATCACGAACACCACGAAACCCGCCGCGCCGGCCCAGCGCCAGGCGCCGAAATGGTCGATCAGGAACTGTCCCACGCGCAGCGACGTGCCGAACAGCAGGCTGGTCCAGCACAGGGTGGCGACGATGGCGGCAAGCGTGAACTGCTTCAGGTTGGCGCGCAGGAAGCCGCAGGTGGTGTAGGTCGGCAGGCGCATCCCGGGCAGGAAGCGGCTGACCAGCACCACTTTGAACACTCGCCCGGATAGCCAGCCGCGCATCATGTCCTGCCGGCGAGGCGGCAGCAGCCGATCGATCCAGCCGATACCGGAGGCGAGCCGTCCCGCGCCGTACAGGCCGAGATCGCCCAGCACGATGCCGATGAACAGCGAAACCAATGCCACGGCCATCGAGATATCGCCGGCCTGGGCTTGCATCGCGGCGATGACGGTTGCGGCATCCTCCAGAATGAACGTGCCGATTATGATGGCAGTTGCCTGGAGCAGGGGCGAATGGCCGGCAAGCGCCAGGAGAGAGGCGATCGAACTGTCCAGCATGATCGCCTGTGAACCCTCTGCGCCGCACCTTTGTCGCACACATAGGAGGCTGGGCGCGATCGCGTCCATCACCAATTCGTGATTTTAGGTTTCGTATGGTGACAGCCTGCGTGCTTTACTGCCGGCGGTCATGTCCCATTCCCACGACGACCACACGCACGGGCACACGCACGGCCACCATCGCGCGTCGCGGACGCCGGACATACTCTGGCTCCTGTGCCGCTGCGCGACAACTATGATGTGGGTGAACGAATGGATGCCGCGACGGCGCGGCAATGTCTGGATCGTGCCACCAATTTTATGAACGTCTGCGCCGGGCGGTTCGGGTTCGCGCCGCCGTTATGGCCGCCACTGCTGGTAGCAAGCGTCCGCCGCCGATTGGACAAGCGCGGCTACCGATGAGTAGTCTCCCCGACGAAGAACGACGAGGGGGTGTCCGACATGACCGTGGCCTGGACCGATTCGGTGCATGAGATCGCCGGGACCAAGATGCACCTGTCGCGTGCCGGCAGCGGCCGTCCGCTGCTGATCCTGCACCATGACATCGGCACTGCGGATCGCCTGCCGTTCTACGACACGCTCGCCGGCAGCTTCGACGTTCTGGTGCCGCATCATCCCGGTTGGGGAAAATCCGAGCGTCCGCAGTGGCTGCGCAGCCCGCGCGACATCGGCGCGATGCATGCGTGGCTGCTGAGCGAGCTTGGGCTTTCGGGGGTGACATTGGTCGGCCTCGGCTTCGGCGGCTGGGTCGCCGCGGAAATGGCCAGCCAGTCGCCCGCCGCGTATCGCAAGCTGGTGCTGGTCGGGCCGATGGGCATCAATCCGCCGGACGGCTTCATCTACGACCAGGCGATCGTGTCCTATCTCGACTATCCGCGCGCCGGCTTCCACGACCAGGCGGCGTTCGCCGGCGTCTATGGCGACGTGACGACGGATCAGTTGGAGCAATGGGACATCTGCCGCGAGATGGTGTTCCGCACGGCATGGAAGCCGTACATGTACAGCCAGACTCTGCCGCATCTGCTGGGCGGCATCGCCGCGCCGGCGCTGGTCGTGTGGGGCGACGACGACAAGCACGTGCCGATCAGCGCCGCGAATCTGTGGGCCCGGGGGCTGCGCAACGCGCGGCTGGAAACCTTCGCCGCGTGCGGGCACTATGTCGATATGGAAAAGCCGGACGAGCTGGCGCGCATGGTGACCAGCTTCGTCAACGCCAACTGACACGGGACAACACGAGAATCCAAGGGAGCCTGTCATGCATCTGATGTACTTCACAGAGCAACCGATGGCGGCCTACTCCGCGGAGGAGGGTCTGAAATACGGCGCCACCGCGCTGACGTTTTCCAACAAGTACTACGATTCCGCGGCCGCCAGCCGGCTGTATAACGAGTACCTGGAAGAGTACGTGCTGGCGGAAGAATGCGGCGTCGATGGCATCATGCTGAACGAGCATCATAACGCGCCGTTCTGCATGCAGCCGCGCACCAACATGTTCGGCGCGATCCTTGCCGCGGTGACCAAGCGGGTGAAGATCGTGTTCCTCGGCAATCCGCTGCCGCTGTCGGACAATCCAGTGCAGCTCTCGGAAGAGATTTCGATGATCGACATGATCTCGAAAGGCCGCGTGGTGTCGGGGTTCGTGCGCGGCGGCGGGCAGGAGCAATTGGCCAACGGCGTCAACCCGGCGTTCAACCGCGAGCGCTTTGTTGAGGCGCATGACCTGATCACCAAGATCTGGACGCAGCCCGGGCCGTTCCGCTGGGAGGGCACGCATTTCCAGCACCGCGTGGTCAACCCGTGGGCGCTGCCGATGCAGAAGCCGTATCCGCGGGTGTGGATTCCCGGCGTGCTGTCGAAGGAGACGGTGATCTGGACGGCGCAGCAGCGCTATCCGTACATCGCGCTGAACACCTCGATCGAGGCGACGAAGGTGATCCGCGATACGTACGCGCAGGCGGCGGCGGAGGTTGGCTACACCGCCGGCTCGGAGAACTTCGGTTACCTGATCCGCGTTCACGTGCAGGATACCGAAGAAAAGGCGTTGCAGAACGCACGGCAGTTCATGTGGATGCAGGGTGAGTTCACCGGGCTGGCGCATCCGGTGTGGGCCAATCCGTCGGGGTATTTCTCGCCGTCAGGGCGGCGCGCGTTCGTTGAATTCGCTGTCGGGCGTGCGAAGAATCCGCGCGGCCAGCCGACGTTCGAGGAGCAAGTGCGCGATACGATGATCGTCGCGGGCACGCCGGACCAGGTGATCGCGCGGTTGAAGCACCTGATCGAGCACACGCGTCCCGGCATCATGGGAATGTGGGCCAATGACGGCACGGTGCCGGCGGCGGACCGGCGGCGGTGCATCGAATTGCTCGGCAAGGAAGTCATGCCGGCGATCCGCGAACACGGCGCGAAGCTGGGGCTGAAGGATCCGTGGGAGGCGAACGCGCCGGTGCATCTGCGGTACTCGACGGACATTCCGGTGCAGCGGGCGGCGGCGGAGTAGCGCGGGCGCGTGATGTCGAGCCGAGCACCTTGAACCCGGTAAGGAACATCCTAACAGTATTGGGGGTTTCTTACCGGTGAGCCTTCCGTAATTACCAGCAAGCTGACCAGGAAGGCCCAGACTACGATTCCACAGCCCGTGCGGGCCGCATTGGGCGTGAAGGAGGGTGACGAACTCGCCTACGCGATCGAGGATGGCCGGGTCGTGATCACCAAGGCGCCGCCGCATTTGCCGCGAAAGGGGCATCCTTCGGAGGATCCGTTCGCGACGTTCCGGGAATGGGACACCGAAGCGGACGAGCGCGCCTTCGCCGACCTCTGAGACGGAGCGGACCGAGCCGCAAGGGAGCGTTCGCGCTCTGGGACGTGGTCAGGGTCTCGTTTCCCTTTGCGGACAGGCCGATTGGCGCGGCGTCGCCCGGCATTGGTGGTGGCGGCACCTGAAGTGTACGCGCGGTTCGCTGTTCTCTGGATGTTGATGTTCACCAGCGCGGAGCAAACCGCGTGGCCCGAGACGTCGCCATTTCCGATCTGAAAGTGGCCGGGTTACCAGTTCCTTGCTTCGCGGTTGCTCTCAGCGCGATAAGGCTGACGCCTCGATTTCTGTGCAGCTTATACCAGGTGCGGAAAAGAATGACGTACGCATCCATGTCCGTACCGTCATGCCGACGCAGGCCTGCCCCGGCGAATTGGCCGGGGTCGGCATCCATGACTTACGGTTGCCGCACGCCGCATAGTCGTGGATGCCGGCCTGCGTCGGCATGACGGTGGAGGCGTGGGCCGAAGAGTCAGCCATTTCGGCACCTGGTATTACTTAAGGAGACCGTGGACACCCGCCGCCATTGCTGCGGCGGGCGCGCATTGCGCAGCGTGCGCCCGCCGCGAGGCACTCGTGGAAATCAGACGACGCGCCGGCGGCGGATCATGCCGATGGCGATCAGCGCGGACCCCATCAGAACCAGCGAGCCCGGTTCTGGCGTCGCCACATGCGCGAAATTCAACTGGGCGATCGTTTCGTCCACGCCGGTCGTGCCACCACCGGAGCCTATCGAGATATCGAACGACCGCGCGCCGACCTGGCTGAACGAAAGCGCAAGGCTCGGGTCATTGCTCGTAACCCCCAGCGAGGCGATCGCCGGCGCTGAATTGTTCAACGTGAATTCGAACGTCGCCCCACTGAAGTTATAGCCACAGCCGGAGCCACAGGAAATTCCGTTCGGTCCCATGGTAATCGTGCCGTTGCCGTCGATCGACATGTTGAGAATCGGGATGCCTGACAGCCCGAACGTATAGCCCGTCGGTATGGTCTGCGGGCTCGTGGACAGGATGTTCCAGAAACTGAAGCCGGAGACGAACGACTGGGTTATCGTGTCGCCGGTGATGGGGCCGGCGTGCGCCTCCACTGTCAATGTCGCTGACATAGCCACAGCGGCGATTGCCGCCGCAGCCCGCAACAGCCGATATCTGCGGAGATGGTTCCGAAAACCAATCGACGACAAAGTTTTCAGCATGATGGCGATTCTCCTGGGTTGCCCGAAAGCTCCGCCGTGCTGCATCGCATGGCTTCGCGCGCAGCGGACCTTCGATTGGCAAGGTGAACGTTGCGAGGCGTCGGGGCAGTGAGTTAGATCACTTCGTAACGGTGACGAATGATCTATTTATTTCGAACGAAACGGTCTGCAGGCCGCGTTTCTGCGCGAACTTTCCCCCGCGTCATGGCCCGGTTGGACCCGACTTTGCCTCAGCCAACGGAATGCGTGGCCCGCGCCTTCTCTCTCAGCTCAAACTTCTGAATCTTCCCCGTGGATGTCTTCGGCAGCGACGCGAACGTCACCACCCGCGGGCACTTGAAATGCGCCAGATGCGTGCGGCACCACGCGATGAGGTCCGCCTCCGTCACCGCGCGCGCGTCCGGCTTCAGCGTCACGAACGCCTGCGGCGTCTCACCCCATTTCTCATCCGGCCGAGCCACCACCGCGGCCTCCATCACGTCCGGATGCTTGTACAAAACCTCCTCAATCTCCAACGACGAAATGTTCTCCCCACCGGAAATGATGATGTCCTTCGCCCGGTCCTTGATCTCCACATAGCCATCCGGGTGCATCACCGCGAGGTCCCCGGTATGGAACCATCCCCCGGCAAAAGCCTCGTCGGACGCTGAAGGATTTTTCAGATACCCCTTCATCACGGTATTCCCGCGCAGCATCAGCTCGCCCATCGTCGTGCCATCCGCCGGCACCACCGCCATCGTTGCGGGATCGAGCACCGCCGCATCCTCCAGCGTCGGCGTGTTCACGCCCTGCCGCGCCATGAACCCCGCCTTTTCCTCGATCGGCAGATCATCCAGCCCCGGCTGCCACATGCACACGGTCGATGGTCCATAACTTTCCGTCAGCCCGTAGAGATGCGTCACCGCGAACCCCATGGCCTCCATGCGCGTAATCACCGTTGACGGCGGCGCCGCCCCACCCGTCGCGATCTGCACCGTTTGTGAAAACGCCCGCCGCGCGCTCTCCGGCGCATGGATCAGCATCGACAGCACCACCGGGGCGCCGCACATATGCGTCACCCCATGTTCTGCGATCGACGCAAAGATCGGCGCCGGATCGACGCGGCGCAGGCAGACATGCGTGCCGCCCGCCAGCGTCACCGCCCACGTATAAGTCCAGCCGTTGCAATGGAACATCGGCAGCGTCCAAAGATAAACGCAGCGCGGCGACAGCCCGAACGTCAGCGCATTCCCAACCGCGTTCAGATAAGCCCCGCGATGATGCAGCACCACGCCCTTCGGATTGCCCGTCGTCCCCGAGGTATAATTCAGCGCGATCGCCTGCCATTCATCGTCCGGCAGCGTCACCGGAAACGCCGGATCGCCGCCGGCGATGAACGCTTCGTAATCGACAGACCCGATCGGTTCGCCGCCTACCGCCTCCGCATCGTCGATATCCACCACCAGCAATCGCCGCCCCAACTGCGCCAGCGCGCGCGCCATCGCCGGCGACAACTCGCGATCCACCAGCACGATTTTCGCTTCCGAATGCGTCAGGATGAACGCCACCGCCGCCGCATCCAGCCGCGTGTTGATGGAGCACAGCACCGCGCCCAGCATCGGCACCGCGTTGTGCGCCTCAAGCATCTCGGGAATGTTGGGTGCCATGATCGCGACCGTGTCGCCAACACCCACGCCAGCCTTCGCCAGCGCCGAAGCCAGCCGCCGCGCGCGTTCGAAGAACTGTGCATACGTGTAGCGCCGCGCCCCGTGAATCACCGCAACGCGCGCCCCGTACACCCGCGCCGCGCGCACCAGGAAGGAAACCGGCGACAGCGGCACGTAATTCGCCGCCCGGCGATCGAGATCTTGCGCGAAAATGGACACCGCTGCCTTCCTTGCACCGCTTCAACCCATCGCCTAGCGTACGTCAGCGCCGCGCGAATTGCCAATCAGGAGAACGCACGATGGCCGGCAACATCAGGCTGCAAGTGCAGGACTATATCGCCACCGTCGTAATGGACCGTCCGCCGGTGAACGCACAGAACTCCGAATTCCGCCAGGAGATGATCGCCACATTCGATTCGCTGACCGACCGTGACGACGTGCGCGTCGCCATCCTGACCGGTACGGGCAAGATGTTTTGCGCCGGCGCCGACATGCGCGAACGTCCGGACCCGGAGAAGCCTGGCGAATACTGGCACTTCAATCGCCTGGCGCGCGAAGGCTTCAACGCGATCCACGAATGCGCCAAGCCGGTGATTGCTGCGGTGAACGGACCGGCGCTGGGTGCCGGCCTCGGCCTGGTTGCCGCCTGCGACATCATTCTGTGCTCCGACAACGCCGTGCTCGGCATGCCGGAAATCGACGTCGGCCTGGCCGGCGGCGCCGCCATGCTGCAAACCTTGTTCGGCCGTTCCCGCGCCCGCCGTATGTTCTACACCGGCTGGCGCGTCCCGGCGGACGAGCTGTACCGCACGGGCGTCGTCGAATGCTGCGTGCCGCTGGATCAACTGATGCCCGAAGCGATGAAACTGGCCGCCGACATCGCCGGCAAGAGCCCGGTCGGCATCCGCTATGCCAAGCAGTCGATGAACACCACGATGCACATGCCGCCGCGCGACGGTTATCGTTTCGAACAAGGCATCACCGTGATGCTGAGCAAGACCGAAGACGCGCAGGAAGCCCGTCGCGCGTTTCTTGAAAAGCGCAAGCCGGTGTTCAAGGGACGTTGAACCCGCGTGGACGACACGGCATTCGCCGGCGGCAAGGCGCTGCGCGAAGCCGGTCGCTTCGCCGAGGCCATTGACGTTCTGCAACAACTTCTCGCGCACCAGCCCGCCCATCTCGAAGCACGCCGCTGGCTTGCCGACTCGCTGCTCGCACAAGGCAACGCCGCCATCCGCAGCCAGCCGTGCGAAGCCGAACACTGCTATCGCCAGGCGATCTACACCTGGCCCGGGTTTTTCGAAGCGATCTCCAATCTCGGCGAGTCTCTGGTGGAACAACTCCGCCTGCCCGAGGCGCAGGCGATGTTCCGCACCGCACTGACACTGCGCCCCGCCGACGCAAACACCGGCTTCGCCTACGCGGTCGCGCTGCTGCTGTCCGGCAACCTTGCCGAAGGATGGCGGCATTTCGAAGCGCGCCGGTCCATGGCCGCCTGGCACTACGACCGCCGACACGATCTGCCGCAGTGGCAGGAAGGCATGTCCGTGCAAGGCCGCCACCTGTTGCTGATGGCAGAGCAAGGCATCGGCGACGTGATCCAGTTCGCCCGCTACGCCCCGGTACTTGCCGGCAATGGCATCGCCGTCACGCTGGAAGTTCCCGCGACCCTGTTGCCGTTGTTCCGATCCATGCCGGGTCCGCGCGCGGTCGTTACACCGGACCAGCCAGCGCGCGGCTGCGATCTCGCCTGTCCGCTGATGAGCCTGCCGCTGCTGTGCGGTACGGCATTGGACACGATCCCGCCCGCCTTGCCGCAACTGCGCATTCCTCCAGAACGTATCGGCGTCTGGCACGACTGGCTTGGCAGCTTCATGGGGCGCCGCATCGGCCTGGTGTGCTCTGGCGATCCGCGAAATCCTACGGGCGCGGTACGTTCCGTCCCGTTCGCCGCGCTCGCACCGTTGTTCTCGCTGCCCAGCCACCAATTCGTCCTGCTGCAGATCGACATACGCGACGCCGACCGTATCGGCATCGAAACTGCTCCCAACCTCCTGCGGCCAGGCGGCTTGCTGCGCGACTTCGCCGACACCGCGGCGATCGTTTCGCAGCTCGACCTGGTGATCGCAGCCGACACGGGCGTGGCGCACCTTGCCGCGACGCTCGGCCGTCCGGTGTGGCTGCTGCTGCCGTACCGTCCCGACTGGCGCTGGATGCTGCACCGGCACGACAGCCCTTGGTATCCCGCAATGACGTTGTATCGTCAGCCGTCTCGGGGCGCATGGGATGACGTCGTAGAAGCGGTACGGCGCGATCTCGCCGCGGCGTGACAAACCGGTCGATGGAGGCTTGCGTCGCTAACAATGCCGATCTGACCGCCGCGCGCGATCTGCTGGACCAGGGCAGGCTGGACGACGCGGCCGCGTCCTGCCGCGCGGTGCTGGCGCGCGATGTGGGCGATATTGCAGCGCTGCACATGCTCGGCGTGATCCTGCTGCGCCAGGGTGCCGCATCGGAAGCCGTCCCGGTGCTGGCCGCGGTCGCCGAAATGGTGACGGATGCATCGGTGCTCAGCGATCTTGGCGAAGCATTGCTGGCGGTCGGGCTCTCCGACGAGGCGGCATCGCAATTCCGTGCCGCGATCGTCCTCGATCCAGACTCCATCGCGGCCAACTACAATTTTTCCTGCCTGCTGCAAGCGTGGGGAGACCATGCGGACTCCGTGCCGTTGCTGCGGAAGGTGCTGGACCGGCAGGCGGACTTCGCGGATGCATGGCTGGCGCTCGGCAATGCGTTCCTGCATGGCGATCGGCTTGCCGAGGCGGAAGATGCGTTCCGCCGCGCCGTTGCCGTGCGGCCTGATTTTGTCGAGGCGCTCAACAATCTCGGCAACGCGCTGGTGGGACAGCTTCGGCTGGAGGAAGCCAGGCTTTGCTACACGGCGGCTTTGGCGTTTCGTCCCGAAGCGGCAGGGACAGAGTTTGCGCTTGCATTGGCCTTGCTGCTGGCGGGCGATTTCGCCGCCGGGTGGCCGCATTTCGAAGCGCGCCGCAACTATGCCGCGCTGCGCTGGAACTATGAACGCCGCCTGGAATTGCCGCAGTGGCATCCCGGCCTCAGCCTGGCGGGACGGCGCGTGCTGCTGACGGCAGAGCAAGGCGCCGGGGACGTGGTGCAGTTCGTGCGGTATGCGCCGATATTGGCGGCCGAGGCCGCATGCGTGGTCGTGGAGTTGCCGGCGGATTTGCACGCCGTGTTCGCAGATCTGCCCGGGGCATCGCGTGTCGTGGGTCTCGATGAAACCGTGACGGACTGCGACATTGTCTGTCCGTTGCTGAGCCTGCCTGGCTATTTCGCGACGGAGCTCACGGCCATCCCCGCCCGGGTTCCGTACGCGACCGTGCCGGGGGATCGTCGGGCGGCATGGCGCGACTGGCTCGGACCGCCGCAGGGCCGGCGCATCGGCATCGTGTGTTCGGGCCGACCGACGCATCCGCACGACCGCCACCGATCCATCCCGCTGGCGCACCTGTCGCCGATTCTGGCAGCGCCTGACTGCGAGTTCGTGCTGCTGCAGCCTGACCTCCACGAAGCCGATGCGGCCGTGCTGGCCGCGACACCAACCGTGCGGTGGCCCGGCACAGCGTTGCGCGACTTCGGCGACACCGCGGCGCTGCTGGCCGAATGCGATCTGCTGATCGGCGTCGATACCTCCGTCGCGCATCTCGCCGGCGCGCTGGCGCGGCCGGTGTGGCTGATGTTGCCGTTCGCTCCGGACTGGCGCTGGTTGCTCGGGCGGTGCGACACTCCCTGGTATCCGACGATGCGCCTGTATCGCCAGCCAACGTTCGGCGATTGGGATACGGTGATTACGCAGGTGCGGCGCGACCTGGACGGCCGACGATAGGGGGACGAAACGATGCGACAGATGGTGCTGGTGGGTTTTTTGCAGGCGCAGAACTGCACCATCCTGGCGAGCTCGTGGCGTCATCCGCTGTCGCGCACCGATTTCACCACGCCCGCCTATTACCAGAAGATCGGCCAGGTGCTGGAGGAAGGAAAGTTCCAGATGTCCTTCTTCGACGATCGCCTGGCGATGCCCGACATATACGGCGGCAATCCCGCGGAAGTCGTCGCCAACGGTGTGCGCGTGGTGAAGATGGACCCGGTCGCGACGATGCTCGCGATGGGTTTCGGCACGAAATACATGGGCATCGGTTCCACCGGCTCGACCACCTATTACGAACCGTTCGATCTCGCGCGCCGCTTTCAGACGGTGGACCACATGATCGGCGGACGCGCGGCGTGGAACGTCGTCACCTCGGTGAACGACGGCGAGGCGCACAACATGGGCCGCGAAATACACCTGGCGCACGATCTGCGTTACGACCGTGCCGACGAGTTCATGGAAATCGTGCTGTCCTGCTGGGATTCGTGGGAGGACGATGCCGTCGTCGTGGACAAGCAGACCGGCTTGTTCGCGCATCCCGACAAGGTGCATCGGCTGGAATACGCGGGGCGGTTCCTGAACTCGCATGGCACGTTCACCGTGCCGCGCTCGCCGCAGGGGCATCCGGTGATCATCCAGGCCGGCGCCAGCGATCGTGGCAAGGCGTTCGCCGTGCGCTGGGCGGAAACCGTGTTCGTCGGTTATCCGGATTTCGAATCCGGCCAGCGCCAGTATGCGGATTTCAAGGCCGCCCTCGCGGCGCACGGCCGCGATCCGGACCTGGTCACCGTCAACACCATCGCCTTCCCCGTCGTGGCGGAAACCCGCGCCGAGGCCGAGGACAAGATGGCGCTGGTCGACTCGCTGTATCGCGAAGTGGACGGCCTGTCGCTGCTGTCCGAAGCGTTGAACTTCGACTTCAAGAAAAAGGCGATGGACGAGGTGTTCTCCGACGAGGAGATCGAGAGCATGTCCGGCATGCAGGCGATGCGAGACCGCGTGCTGCGCACCAAGGGCCGCAATCCCACGCCGCGCGACTTCATCGAAGTGACCCGCCGCGGCCGCCCGCGCGAGGCGATCGTCGGCAGCGGCAAGGACGTCGCCGACCGGTTGGAGAAATGGTTCGTGGAACGTGCCTGCGACGGCTTCGTCATCGCCGCCACGCACATTCCCGGCGCGTTCGAGGATTTTGTCCGCTTGGTCGTGCCCGAACTGCAACGGCGCGGCATCTATCATAAGGACTACACCGGCGCGACACTGCGTGAGAACCTCGGGTTGCCGCAGCCGAAGCTCGGTTGGTGGAAATAACCAACGCACACCGGATTACGATCGCCTGCGTTGGGGCAATCGTCAGTCTGTTACCGGCACGCGCAGAAAGGAGATCCGCGCCATGACCGTAAAGCCGATTCCCGATGGTTATCACGCCGTCACGCCTTACCTGGTCGTGAATGGTGCCGCCCGCCTGATCGACTTTTTGCAGGCGGCGTTCGGCGGTCGCGTGACCGAGCGGCTGGAGGCGCCCAATAACCGGGTCGGTCACAGCGAGGTTCGCATCGGCGATTCCGTCGTCATGCTGGCTGATGCACCGGCCGACGGCGCGCCGATGCCATCGATGCTGTACCTGTATGTGAGCGACGTCGATGCGGCGTATCAGCGCGCGCTCGACGCCGGCGGCGTCGCGCAGCAGCCGGTGCAGGATCAGTTCTATGGCGATCGGTCGGGTGCGGTGACGGACCCCACCGGCAACACCTGGTGGATCGCCACGCGCGTCGAGGACGTGCCGTCAGACGAACTGAGGCGCCGCGCCGCCGCGGCGATGCAAAAACCGGCGCCGTGATCGACCCGGGCTTGAACGCCGGGCGGTGCTCTCGCACAGTTGCCCGACACAAGGGCAGGGGCGGCACATGAAATTGTTCGATCTCACCGGCAAGGTTGCGCTGGTCACCGGCGGCAACGGCGGCATCGGCCTGGGCATGGCGGAAGGCATGGCATCCTGCGGCGCCGCCATCGCGATCTCCGGCCGCAATGCCGAAAAGGCGCGGTCCGCGCTGGATACGCTGCGGGCGTACGGTGTGAAGACCGCGTTCATCGCCGCCGACGTCACGCAGAAAACCGAATGCGAGAAACTTGTGACGGAGACCGAGGCGCAGTTCGGCCGGCTCGACATCCTGGTGAACAATGCCGGCACCGCCGTCCGCAAGGCGCCGCAGGATTATACCGAGGCGGAATGGCACGAAGTGCTGGACACCAACCTGACCAGTGCGTTCCTGCTTTCGCAGGTCGCCTATCACGCGATGAAGCGCGCCGGCGCCGGCAAGATCATCAACATCGGCTCCATGATGTCGCTGTTCGGGGCGCCGTATGCCGCGCCGTACGCATCAAGCAAGGGCGGCATCGTGCAATTGAGCCGCGTGCTGGCCACCGCCTGGGCGAAAGACAACATCCAGGTGAACGCCGTATTGCCGGGTTGGATCGATACCGATCTGACGAAGCGGGCCCGTCAGCAGGTGCAGGGGCTGCACGAGCGGGTCGAGGCGCGCACCCCCGTCGGTCGCTGGGGCGTGCCAGCGGACCTGTCCGGCGTAGCGGCCTTTCTCGCGAGCCCGGCTTCGGATTTCGTCACCGGCACGGCGATCCCGGTGGATGGGGGGTATTCGGTCGGGATGTAAATCCAATTCCCCCTCCCCTTGAGGGAGGGGGTCAGGGGGAGGGGTACCTACAACCACGGTCTGGCGTTGGTACGCACCCCTCCCCCTGACCCCCTCCCTCAAGGGGAGGGGGAACTATAATAACCACAACTACTGCGCCCACCCAAACGAACGTTCCACCGCCTTGTGCCACGCGGCCGTAAGCGCCGACCGCCGGTCCTCCGGCATCGACGGCGTCCACGTGCGCGTCACCGCCCAGTTCGCCCGCAAATCCTCGACGCCCTGCCAATACCCCACCGCCAGCCCGGCCGCATAAGCCGCACCCAACGCCGTCGTTTCCAACGTTCGCGGCCGCAGCACGGGAACGCCCAGCACGTCCGCCTGGAACTGCATCAGCGCCTCGTTCGCCACCATGCCGCCATCGACGCGCAGCGAGCTGATCGGCACCCCCGAATCCTGTTCCATCGCCCGCACCACATCCAGCGTCTGATACGCGCTTGCCTCCAGCGCCGCGCGCGCGATGTGCCCCGCTGTGGCAAATCGCGTCAGTCCCGCAATTACGCCGCGCGCATCGGCCCGCCAGTACGGCGCGTACAGCCCGGAGAACGCCGGCACGAAATACACATCGCCATTGTCCGGCACCAACGCCGCCAGTGCCTCCACGTCCGACGAGGTGCGGATGATCCCCAGATTGTCGCGCAGCCACTGCACCAACGCGCCGGTGATCGCGATCGAACCTTCCAGCGCATAGGTCGCCGGCGCATCGCCGAGCTGGCACGCCACTGTCGTGACCAGCCCATGCCGCGACGGCACCGGCGTCGTGCCTGTGTGCATCAGCAGGAAGCATCCGGTGCCGTAGGTGTTCTTCGCCTCGCCCGGTTCGCAGCATGCCTGCCCCAGCAGCGCCGCCTGCTGATCGCCGAGTATGCCGGCGACCGGCACGCCATCCAGCACGCCGCGCGCGCGTCCATACATCGCGGATGACGGCTCGATCCGCGGCAGCACCGCATGCGGCACGCCGAACGCCGCCAGCAACAGATCGTCCCAGTCCAGCGTTGAAAGATTCATCAATTGCGTGCGGCTGGCGTTGGTCACGTCGGTGCTGTGCTGCCCGGTCAGGTTCCACAGCAGCCAGGTATCCACCGTGCCGAACATCAGGTCACCCGCCGCGGCGCGGCGACGCGCATCGGGCACGTTGTCCAGCAGCCAGCGCAGCTTCAGCGCCGAGAAATAACTCGCCAACGGCAGCCCGGTCTGAGCGCGGAACCGGTCCTGCCCGCCGTCGCGCACATACTCCGCCACCAGCGCATCGGTGCGCGTATCCTGCCAGACCAGCGCGTTGTGCACCGGACGGCCGGTGGCGCGTTCCCACAGCAGCGTCGTCTCGCGTTGGTTCGTGATGCCCACGGCGGCCAGGTCGCGCGCCGTCAGCCCCGCGCCCGATAGCGCCTCCTCGATCACCGCCAGCGTATTGTCGCGAATCTCCGCCGGGTCATGCTCTACCCATCCCGGCCGCGGAAAGACCTGCGCATGTTCTTTCTGCGCCGAGGCCACTGCATTGCCGCTGCGATCGAACACGATGAAGCGCGTGCTCGTCGTCCCCTGGTCGATCGCGCCGACGAACCGGGTCATGCGCGGCTACGGGTGCTTGTGGATCGGATCGACCCAGTACACCGCCTCCGGTTGCTCTACCGGCGCGATGTCCAGGTTCACCACCACGGCCTCGTTGTCGCTGCGCACCAGCACGCATTCCAGCGTCTCATTGGTGCTGGCGTTGATCTCCTGGTGCGGCACATAGGGTGGGACGAAGATGAAATCCCCCGCTTCGGCTTCGGCGACGAACTCCAGTTGCTCGCCCCAGCGCATGCGCGCCTTGCCGCGTACCACGTAGATCACGCTCTCCAGCGCGCCGTGATGATGCGCCCCGGTCTTCGCATTGGCATGAATGCTGACGGTACCGGCCCAGATCTTCTGCGCGCCGACCCGCGCCGCGTTGATTGCCGCCGCGCGGTTCATGCCTGGCGTCTGCGCCGTGTTGGTATCAAGCTGGTCGCCCTTGATCACCCGCACGCCGTTGTTGCGCCAATCGATTGTTCCAGGCGCCGGCGCATGCTCGTGGCTGTGGCTCATGCGGTGCCTCCTTCGCGTTGCGCCGCTTTCTCGCCCGTCGCGGCCGGCAAGGGAACCCCCGGGCCGGGATCAAACCAGGCAAAAACGCACGAACGAGTGATCCAAGTCACTGCATCGGCCCCGCCATCTGCCTAGCGTCGCCGCAAAACAGGGGAGACGGCGATGGAACACATCCTAGCCGATCAGGGGTTGCGCGTTACCTGCCTTGGCAGTTCAGACGCGATCGATGAATTCGACGACTGCATGTTTGTCGATGAATGGGGCGGCGGCCTGACCAGCGCGCTGCATCCATGGCGCGGCCGGTTATTGCTCGCCGACCAGGATGTACTGGTTCTGGTCAGGGCCAAGGACGATGATCGCCCTCTGGGTCTGATCGCCGCCAGCCAGCGCTCGACGGATTGCGAGCCGTTTCTGTTGCTCGAAGCCGCCTACGTTTCTCCGCACGCGCGCCACCGCAACCTTCTACAACGCATGATTGCGTTCACCGTTCTCTCTCTCGCGCGACAGGAGGCGACGCCGTCGCTGATTGCCGTGTGCGCCAAAAGCGAAGCGTACCGCCGCAATATCGAGGAGCTTCGCCCCCACTTCACCGGCGCGTCGGTGTTCCCCATGCAGGATGCACCGGCCATCGATCTGTCGATGGCCAAAATGGCGCAGCGGATCGCCCGCCGACTTTGTCCGGAGGCGCGCTATGCCGCGGGCAGTGGTACGTTTTACGCCGCGCGCGACCGCGATCTCTGCTTTCCACAACAGTCGCTGCTGGTGATCGATCTCGGCAGCAATGAAACGGCAATTGCTGCAGACGCGCGCCGGCTGTACCGCCGCCGCCCGTCGCGCCGTGCCGATCAGTTGGATGCCGGCGGGGACTGGCGTGGGACGAAGTGCCCCGTGCCCGGAGCAGCGAGCAATCTTGCGCCGTCCCAGATCAATCGTCCGCGCAGGTAAGTGGCTGCGACGCGGCCGCGCATGCGCCGGCCGTGATAGGGCGACCAGCGCATGTCGGGCCGATCCAGGATACTCGCCTGGTCGAACATGACATCGGCACGCTCCATCACGCAGAGATCGGCGTCCGAGCCGACGCGGATCGCGCCCTTCTTCGGCCACAGCCCGTGCAGCTTCGCGCTGCGCTCGGCACAGTAGGTCGCCATCAGCGTCGGCGACAGGCCGCGTTCCTCCAGCATCGAGAACATCAGCGGCGCGAAGCTCTGCATGCCGGTCAGCCCCGCGCTGCACGCGAAGATATCCGGCAGCGTCTTGCGTTCCAGTGGCCACGGCGCGTGGTCGGTGGAGACATAGGCGATCTTGTCCGCGAGCAAACATGCCCACATGCGCTCGACTTCGGCTGCCGTGCGCAGCGGCGGATTGCACTTGGCGAGGCCGCCGAGGCGGACGATGTCGTCCTCGGTCAGGCACAGGTACTGGATGCACGCTTCGCCGGTGGTCTGCGCGCCCATGTTGCGAAACGTTTCGGCGATGGCGAAGCCGCGCGACAGCGAGGAGTGTGCGATGTGCACATGCGCGCCGGTCTCCAGCGCCATCTCGAAGATTTCCAGGTCGGCCATGGTCTCCGCCAGCGGCGGGCGCGTGCGGCAATGCATGATCGGCTCGATGCGCCCCGCCGCGCGCGCTTCGCCCGTTAGCTTCTCCACCAGCTCCTGGTCTTCGTTATGGATCGCGCAGGGCAGGCCGGTCTTGGCGATTTCATGGAACGCGGCCAGCATGGTCGGATGGTCGATGCGCGGGAAGCGCACCGCGTCATACTCATATGTAGAGAGCTTGAACGCCGACACGCCGCCCGCCGCGAGCCCGGGGATCGCATCCACGCCGCCGGTTTTCAGGATCGTGCCGTACAGCGCCATATCGACATGCGACGTACGTTCCACCCAGCCGATCTTGTCGGCGAGGATCGACGCGTCGGTCACCGGTGCCGGCACGTCGTACGGCATGTCGCAGCACGTGGTGACTCCGCCGGCGGCGGCGCAGCGTGTGGCGCTTTCGATGCCGGGCCAGCCGGTGAAGGACGCAGTGTGCATGTGGCCATCGACCAGGCCGGGAAAGATCAGACTGCCGCTGTGGTCGATGGTTTCCGCCGCCGGCGGCACGGTGCCTTCGCCGATCGCCGCGATGGTCTCGCCGCGTACCGCGACATAGCCATGCTCTATGATGGCGTCGGCGGTGACGATGGTGCCGATGATCACCCGGTCGAATGGCGCTGACACTTATATATGTATCCCCTGCTGCGTGCGTGCGCCCGGTTGCCGCGATATCGGTGCGCTTGCCGTGATGTCGCGGCACTCCTACGAAGGCGCGTGTGAAGGCTAGACCGCGCGCGCGAGGGCGCCAATCCTCCGCGCCATCCGGAGGAACGCATGATCCTGCACGATGTGAGGGTGCATCCCTCGAAGGACAACCTGAAGCGCGAGGACCAGCTCGCGTGGAAGATCGCCGCTGTCGCCGCCGACAAGGTCGCGGTGGAGAAAGACGTGGCGGCGATGATCGTCAACCGCATGATCGACAACGCCGCGGTCGCGGTCGCGTCGGTCAATCGCCATGCACCGATGTCGGCGCGCGACATGGCGCTGGGTCATCCGCGTCCGCGCGGTGCCGCGGGTGCGACGGTGTTCGGTGTGGCGGCGAGCAAGACGGTCAGTCCGGAATGGGCGGCATGGGCGAACGGCACCGCGGTGCGCGAGCTCGACATGCACGATACGTTCCTGGCGCAGGACTATTCGCATCCGGGCGACAACATCCCGCCGATCCTCGCGGTGGCGCAGACGATGGGGAAGAACGGTCGCGACCTGATCCGCGGCATCGCGACGGGGTACGAGATCCACATCAACCTCGTGCGTGCGATCTCGCTGCACAAACATCGCATCGACCACATCACGCATCTCGCGGCCGGGCAGGCGGCGGGGATCGGCACGTTGCTGGGCCTGAAGACGGATGTGATCTACCAGGCGGTGCAACAGGCGGTGCATGTCAGCGTCACCACGCGGCAGTCGCGCAAGGGCGAGATCAGCTCGTGGAAGGCGTATGCCCCCGCGCATGCCGGCAAGCTGGCGATCGAGGCGGTGGATCGCGTGATGCGCGGCGAGGGCGCGCCGAGTCCGATCTATGAAGGCGAGGACAGCGTGATCGCCTGGGTGCTGGACGGGCCGCAGGCGCATTACCAGGTGCCGCTGCCGGCGCCGGGCGAGGCGAAGCGCGCGATCCTCGACAGCTTCACCAAGGAGCACAGCGCGGAATATCAGTCGCAGGCGCTGATCGACCTGGCGTTCCGTATGCGCGAGAAGATCGCGGACCTGGAGGCGATCGAGAAGATCGTCATCCACACCAGCCACCACACGCACGCGGTGATCGGCACCGGCGCCAACGATCCGCAGAAGATGGATCCGAAGGCTTCCCGCGAGACGCTGGATCACTCGATCATGTACATCTTCGCCGTCGCGTTGCAGGATGGGCGCTGGCACCACGTGGACAGCTACGCGCCAAAGCGTGCCGGCCGGGCGGATACCGTGCGGCTGTGGCACAAGATCGAAAGCCGCGAGGATGCGGAGTGGGAGCGGCGCTATCTCTCCACCGATCCGAACGAACTCGCGTTCGGCGGGCGGGTGGAGATCGTCATGCGCGACGGCAGCACGCTGGTCGATGAGATGGCGGTGGCCAACGCGCACACCCGCGGCGCGAAGCCGTTCGGGCGGGAGGACTACATCAACAAGTTCCGCACGATGACGGATGGGATCATCTCCACGCGCGAGGCGAACCGGTTCCTGGAAGCGGCGCAGGAGCTGCCGCGGCTGAAGGCGGAGGAGCTGAGCCAGTTGAACGTCGTGTTGCCGGCCGGTGCGCTGCAGGTCGGCAAGCCGGGGATATTCTAACGAAGAAAACCTCGCCCGCTTGCGGGAGAGGTCGAGACGCGCAGCGTCGAGGGTGAGGGTGATCGGGTCGGCACGCGATGCTTCGTGCGTGCCGCGGCACCCTCACCCGCGTCGCTTCGCTCCGCGACCTCTCCCGCGAAGCGGGCGAGGTGAAGGAACAGAAAGGAGCACACCATGAGCGACACCGCTGCCATACCGAACCGGGCGAAGAAGGGCGTAGGCCTGTCCGGCGTCACCGCCGGCAACACTGCGCTGTGCACCGTCGGGCGCACCGGCAACGACCTGCACTATCGCGGCTACGACATCCTCGACGTCGCCGAAGCCTGCGAGTTCGAGGAGATCGCCTACCTCATCGTGCACGGCACGCTGCCGACGCGCGCCGAGCTCGCCGGTTACAAAGCGAAACTTCGTTCGCTGCGTGGGCTGCCCGCATCGGTGAAGCAGGCGCTGGAAGCGCTGCCGCCGGCGTCGCATCCGATGGACGTGATGAGAACGGCGGTGTCGGCGCTCGGCTGCGTGCTGCCAGAGAAGGACGACCAGAACCAGCCAGGCGCGCGCGACATCATCGACCGTCTGATGGCGTGTCTCGGCCCGGCGCTGCTGTATTGGTTCCACTACGCCCACAACGGCAAGCGGATCGACGTGGAGACCGACGACGACTCGATCGGCGGCCATTTCCTGCACCTGCTGCACGGCAAGCCGCCCAGCGAGTTGTTCGTCCGCGCCATGCACACCTCGCTGATCCTCTACGCAGAGCATGAGTTCAACGCGTCCACCTTCACCTGCCGCGTGGTGGCGGGGACGGGCGCGGACATGTACTCGGCGATCACCGCAGGCATCGGCGCGTTGCGCGGCCCGAAGCACGGCGGGGCGAATGAGGTGTCGTTCGAGATCCAGAGCCGCTACGCGACGCCGGACGAAGCGGAAGCCGACATCCGCCGCCGCGTCGCCAACCGTGAGGTGGTCATCGGCTTCGGCCACGCCGTCTATACGATCGCGGACCCGCGCAACAAGGTGATCAAGGAGGTTGCGCACCGCCTGTCGAAGAACGCCGGCTCCATGAAGTTGTTCGACATCGCGGACCGGATCGAGGCGACGATGTCCGACGCCAAGAAGATGTTCGCCAATCTCGACTGGTTCAGCGCCATCTCCTACCACCTCCTTGGCGTCCCCACCGCGATGTTCACTCCGCTGTTCGTGATCGCGCGGACGTCCGGCTGGGGTGCGCATGTCATCGAGCAGCGCATCGACAACAAGCTGATCCGGCCGACGGCGAACTACACGGGGCCCGAGAACGTACCCTTCGTGCCGATCGACAAGCGCGGCTGATGTCATTGGGCCGTGGGTCTGACTTTTCGGCGATGCCCGTCTCGTCATGCCGACGCAGGTCGGCATCCTTTCCCCGAACTCGAGCAGCAAAGTCGTGGATGCCGACCTTCGTCGGCACGACGGGGTGGGCCATAGCCGATCGGCCGACTCAACGGACCGGTGCTCAACGGGCCGGCGTATGAGTCGAATCGCTTGGATCAATCGACCGCCGCGGCAGCGATGCCGCGGCGGTTTTCTTTTGCGTGGCGATGCAGCGACGACTGTCGCGCGACTCCGAATCTGTGACATGGATGCATCGCTTGCGCGTGCGCGACGAAGTTTTTAGCGTCGATGCGATGCATCAGTTGATTTTCGTTTGACTTGTATGACGGGAACATGAATAGCGGAATCGGAATGTGCGAATCGAGTCGCGTTGCATGTGCAGTTCGCCGGTGACCGCGTTCCGACAAAGAGCAGAAGGACGGTCGAGTGGGCCGCAGCTTTGTCCAGGCGAAGCAGAGTCGATCATACGCCGGCAGTAACGGCAAGGTCGATGCAAGGACGGGAAGCATGGTGGTGCGCATGCTGCGCACTGGCCACGTGCCGTCGCCGGCGCAGGGGAACAATGCTGATCTGGTCTGCGTCCTGAGGCTGTCGATCTGTCCGCGCGGAAACCACGCCGCGGCAGACGTGATGCGGAACCGGTGGCGCAGGCTGCCGCTGGTCCACCGCGCGGCAACAACCAAGCCTATCAGAAGGAGCTTCAACAGGTGAGCAGCGAAGAGACAACCGAAGAAAAGCCGCGCGCACAGGCGTTGGCGATGCGTGCCGGCGGCCGCAAGGCTGCAAAGAAAGGCAAGAAGGCTGCGGCCAAGAAGGGCAAGAAGGCTGCGGCAAAGAAGGGCGCACGTAAGGTTGGCGCCAAGAAGGCAGTGGCGAAGAAGGGTGCCCGCAAGGTCGGCGCGAAGAAGAAGGCCGGCGCGAAGAAGTCTGCCGCGAAGAAGGGTGCTCGGAAGGTCGGCGCGAAGAAGAAGGCCGGCGCGAAGAAGACCGCTGCGAAGAAGGCCGGTCGCAAGGGCGGCCGCAAGAAGAAGGCTGCCGCGGCGATGCCGGACATGCCCGCTGGCGACGAGCCGATGGCCTGAGGCTTTGGCTTTCGGACTACGAGAAAGGGCGCCGGTTGGCGCCCTTTTTCGTCTCCCCCTGTCATTGCGAGTCGCTACCAGCCTCGGCAGACCCGCCCTGGATGAAACGCCGAGCTTCTGTCATTGCGAGGCCACTTGGCCGTAGCAATCTCGTTCGCGACGAGCCGCCGGCAGTTCGTCACGAACGGGATTGCTTCGGCCAAGCGGCCTCGCAATGACAGAAAGCCGCGGTATCGATTACCCGAACGTCTGCAGCAGATCGTCCACCTGCGCCGGCATCAGCAGCCGCGGCGATGCGCCGCGCAGCATCAGGTACAGCTTGGCCGCTTCTTCCAGTTCCTCGGCTGCGTACACCGCATCGGTCAGCGTCTTGCCCGACACCACGGGTCCGTGATTGGCCAGCAACACCGCGCGTGCATCACCGGCGGCATCGTGAATCGCTGGCTCCATCGCGGGATCGCCCGGCCGGAAATAGGTGACGATCGGCATGCGACGGCCGACTCGCATGACGAAGTACGGCGTCAGCGGCGGGATCGGATTGTCGCGATCCACATCGGGCAGGCACGCGACCGCGGTCGCCTGCGTCGAGTGCAGGTGCACCACCGCGCCGGAGTCGCCGCGCGCGCGATAGAACGCGCGGTGCATGAACACTTCCTTGGATGGCTTGTCGCCGCCGATGTGGCGGAAGTCCGCGTCCAGCCGCGACAGCCGCGCGGGATCCAGTCGGCCCAGGCTGGAATTGGTCGGCGTGATCAGATAGCCGCCATCGTCCAGGCGCGCGCTGATATTGCCGGCGCTGCCGACAGAGAAGCCGCGCATGAACAAGCTGGCGGCGAGCTCGACCAGCAGGTCTCGTGTTTGGGTTTCGGTCATGTCAGTGCTCCAGCACCTGGAACGCGCGCAGGAAGAAGTCGGGTCCGCCGAAATTGCCGGACTTGAGTGCCATCAGCAGCTTCGTGTTGCCGCCCTCCGCATAGGTCCACGGCACGCCGGGATCGATCTCCGCGCCGATGTGCAGGCGGTGTACGCCGAGCCGCTGCACGACCGCTCCCGCGGTTTCTCCGCCCGCCACGACGATGCGTCGCGCACCCGCTGACACCAGCGCATCGGCGATGCGCGCCATCGTGTCTTCGATCAACGCACCCGCCGCCTCGCGTCCCAGCTTCGCCTGTACGGCCGCGACCTTGTCGGGCGGCGCGGACGCGGCGATGACGATCGGCGTATCGCCGAGCTTGCCGTGCGCCCAGTCGATTGCCGAAGCGGCAAGCCGCGCCGCGTCGGGCGTTGCGAGCGGATCGAGCTCGAACATCGGCACCTTCGATCGCGCCGTGCCAAGCTGCGTCAGCGTCATGCGCGAGCACGAGCCCGACAGTACGACGGCAGGGCCGGTGACATCCGGCAATGTACCTGCGTCGGAGTTCTCCGGCAGCAAACCGGCGCGGCGGAAATTCGCCGGCAGGCCCATCGCGACGCCGGAACCGCCGGTGATCAGTGCGTGTTCTGATGCCGCCTCGCCAATCGCGATCAGGTGTGCGTCGTTCACCGCATCGACGATCGCATAACGACGGCCTTGTTCCTTCAACGCGGTCATCGCGCGGCGGATCGCCATCGCGCCTTGTTCTACCGTCGCGTACGGCACCAGCCCAACAGTGCCGTCGGTCTGTCGCCCGAGCACGCGCACCAGGTTGGCGTCGGTCATCGGCGTCAGCGGGTGATGCTCCATGCCGCTTTCGTTCAGCAACGCGCCGCCGACGAACAAGTGGCCCAGATAGACGGTGCGCGCGTTGGTCGGGAACGCGGGGCAGGCGAGGGCGAAGCCGCTGCCCAGTGCCGTGATCAGTGCGTCGGCGACGGGACCGATATTGCCCTCGCCGGTGCTGTCGAAGGTCGAGCAATACTTGAAGAAGAACTGCCGGCATCCGGCGTTGCGCAGCCAGGTCAGCGCGGCGAGGCTCTCGCGCACCGCATCACGCACCGGCGCGGTGCGCGATTTCAGGGCGACGACAACGGCATCGGCCTCGGGCGGCGTGTCGCCGTCACGCGGTACGCCGATAAGCTGCACGGTGCGCATGCCGCCGCGCACCAACATGGAGCACAGGTCGGTTGCTCCGGTGAAATCGTCGGCTATGGCGCCCAGCAGCATGGCGTGATCCTCCCGTATTCGCGGAAACGCCGCGATGGGAGAAAGGTTATCAGCCGATGATCGCTTGCGCGAACGCCTGCGCCTGCGCGTCCCAACCGGGAAGCTTCTGGCCGGTCTGCCACGCGACCTGGCCCATGTCCTGCCGCAGCGAGGCGCTGAAGATCAAACGCCGCAGCGCCTTGGTAAGCTGCATCTGGTCGCCCGGTGCGCAGACCACACCGGCTTCCGGATCAACCAGCCTGGCGGCAGCGCCGCCGGATGTGACCGCGACGGGCAGGCCGCGGCGCAACGCCTCGGCGACGGCCATGCCGTATCCCTCGAACCATGTGGCGAGGGCGAACAGATCCGTGGTGCGCCACAAGGCTTCGAGTTCGGCGCCGGTGATCTCGCCGGTGAAGCGGACCTGCGACGCGATGCGAAGTTCATCGGCAAGCGCGACCAGACTGGCGGCCCATGCCGGATCGCGTTGCATCGAGCCGGCGATCGTCAGGTGCCAGTCGAGGTCAGGCAGGCGCGACAGCGATCGCATCAGCACGTCATGACCCTTGCGCGGGACGACCGTGCCGAGCGACAGAATCCGGCAGGTCGGACCACCGGACCCGATGGAGCGTGGCGCGTCGTCGATGCCGGGCACGACGACCGCGATGCGCGCGGCGTCAACCGCGAAGTCAGCCACCAGGCGTTCGGCGGTGACGTCACTGGTGACGATGATGCGGTGCAGCCGCGGATAGAGGCGACGCTCGATGCCGCGCAGCATCGTCTGCTCGGCCTCGCTGAAGCCGGTTTCAAGCGCGGTGGGATGGTGGATGAGGCCGATGGCGCCACGGGCCGCGAGCGCGTCCTCCATGCCGCTGAACGCGGGCAGTGCGAGGCCGTCGATCACAGGGCGCGTGTGTTCCGCGAGCTGGTCCCAGGACGCGCAGGCGGATTCGCGGGAGTCATCGTCGCTGAGCGGAAAGCGGCCGGCGAGCTCGACCACGGCGACGGTGTGTCCGCCGACGCGCAGGCCTTCGACCATGCGCCGGTCGTACGCATAACCGCCGGATACCTGATCGAACGGCGCGGGGACGATGAGCGAGACGTGCATGGGCTGCGGGAATCCTATGGCGGTCGGCGTGTGACGCGCGGTCCCCCCTCCCCTTGAGGGAGGGGGTTAGGGGGAGGGGTGCTTACTGGCGCCGGACCTTGGATGTAG
>DASXFW010000175.1:0-6242 GCA_036489395.1 Acetobacteraceae bacterium
TCGTCATGCCGACGAAGGTCGGCATCCACGTCTTCCTCCGCTGCGGCACTGCAAGACGTGGATGCCGACCTTCGTCGGCATGACGGGGCCAAAGGCCGGTGCCTCGCTCAACCGATTCGATTATTCATCAACAGTGCCTAAATGGCTGTCCATGCGAGTTGCCACCGGACGGCGGCGGGCGACCCGCCCTGAATGAAACGGCGCTCTTCTGTCATTGCGAGGCCGTTTGGCCGAAGCAATCTTCCGCGGGAGATTGCTTCGGCCAAGCGGCCTCGCAATGACAGTGGGGAGCGGGTTCAGTTTATCTCCCGCAACCTCGGCGCCACTTCGCGGCCGAACAGCTTGATGTTGTCCATCGCGTCCTGGTGGCTGAGGAAGCCGCCCTGACCAAAGAACAGCAGATGGCCGACGCCGCCCATGCGGGTGTTGAAGTCCTTGATCTGGGAGACGACGTCATCCGGGTTGCCGGCGAATATCGTGTCGGTGTCCATGAACTGCTGCACCGTCGCCTTGCGATGGTCGATCATGTTGCCCTGGCGATCCTTGACGATGCGGTGCGCGCGCGGTCCCGCCTTCATAATCGCGACGTTCGCCGCGACTGAATTATAGCCCGGCGGATTGGTGAATTGCTCTGCCACGACCGGCGCGGTGCGCACGTAATCCGCGATCTGGTCGGCGCGGCGCAGGCCTTCCTCGCGCGTGTCACCGACACCCACGACCGCGGCATACGCCATGCGGTCAGGCCCGGCCTCCCAGCCGTTCTTGCGCGCGGTCTCGCGATACATGTCGTACATCGGCTTGGCAGTGCCGCCGGACAGCAGCGTGCCGATCACGTGCCGCTTCTCTGCCGCCAGCCGGCCGCTATCGACGCTCATGCCGGTCATCCACACCGGCGGCGTCGGCTGCTGCACCGGGCGCGGCCAGATGTTGACGTTGCGGTAATGGAAGTACTCGCCTTCCCAATTGAACGGGCCATCGGTGGTGGAGAGCGCTTTCAGGATCAAATCGTGCGCTTCCCAATAGCGCCGCATCAGTCGCGCAGGATTTGAGTTTGCCGGCGCGATCTCATACGGCGCACCCTTCACCAGCCCCATTTCCAGCCGGCCACCGGACAGGCAATCAAGCCACGCCATTTCCTCCGCTACGCGTACCGGATCGGGGCGGTTGGCGATCGGATTGCCCAAGGTCAGCAGCCGCGAACGCTTCGTCTCGCGCGCGATCACCGCCAGCGCCATCGGCGCCGACACGGTCATGCAGGTGGCGGTGCTGTGGTGCTCGTTCACCATGATGTCGATGCCGACCTCGTCGCACAGCGCGAATTCATCGAGGTAGCGGTGCAGCAGTTTGTGCGCCTCATGCGGATCGACGTTCTCGTTAGGCAGGATGACGCGCAACGAACCGCGCTTCAGACCCTCGTCCCACGCCGGGTGATAGGCCATCTCGGAAAAATACCAGGAGCGCATGATTCGTTTCCCTCAACCCGCAAATTCAACAACGCGCCGCACAAACTCTTCCGGCTGTTCCCAGTGCGGGAAATGGCCCGCATCGCGCAGCACCTCCAGCCGTGCATCGGAGATCGCCGCGCGCCACCCTTCGCCATAGCTCGGCGTGACGATCCGATCCTGTTCGCCCCACAGCAGCAACGTCGGCCGATCGATACGATGCAACCAACGCTTCAGCCGCGGATTATGCATGTAGGGTTTCCATCCAAACAACGCCAACGCCTCGCGCCCGCGCACGATGCCGGCGAGTTCGGATTCCGGCAGCGCGGTATAATCAATCTCGCCACGCACCGGATCGGCCCAGGCCAGGCGCATGAACTCCGGGCGGGGAATGGCGTGCATGTCGGCGATGTCGCGATCTGTCACGCCGCCGAGCTTGATGCCGAGCGGTGCCGCCAGCACCAGCCGCGCGAAACGCTGCGTGTTGCGCACTGCCATCTCCGCCGCGACCCAGCCGCCGAAACACGCACCGACCAACACCGCGTCACGCAGATCGAGTGCAGCGGCAAGATCGAGATACAAGTAAGCAATGTCGTCCACCGTGCCGAACCAGTCCGGCAGGCTTGATTCGCCAAACCCCGGATGATGCGGCGCGATCACGCGGAATCGCGTCGCAAGCGCATCCAGCCATGGGCGTTGCGGCTGCAAGCCTTCACCGGGATGCAAGAACAATAACGGGCGGCCGGTGCCGCGTTCTTCCACCTCCAGCGTCACACCGGAGACTTCGATGCTGCGGCTCATCGGCGGCACGCCGATCGCATGCGGGTCGCGGCCATGGGTTTCCTCCGTTCTGCGTCGTCACAGTGTAGGCGCGGTCAGGCCGTGCGTGGCAATGGGCTGGCACGTCCGATCAGGCCACGGTCACTTCCGTCTTCACCGAGTTCGCGATGAAGCACGTCTCGTGCGCTTCATGGTGCATGTGGTCCAGTTTGGCGTTGTCCGGCACCTCGTTCGCCCAGGTTATTTGCGGATGCAGCGTGACTTTTGTCACCGCCATTTTGCTTGCGCCGATATCCTCCATCACGCCTTCCGCATGATCCTGATAGGCGGCGACGCCGAAGCCCGCGAGACGGGCGATGTGCAGAAAGGTCAGCATGTGACAGGAGGAAATGGCCGCGACTAGCATCTCCTCGGGATCGACCGCTGCCGCCACTGCCCACTTGCCAACCACGTGCGGCGACGCCGATGCCGGTACGGTTGTCCCGCCGTCGAAACTTATTGTGTGTCCGCGGCTGTAACGGCCCCGCATGAAATCCTCGCCGCTGTTCAGCGTCCAGTTCACGTCCGCGGTGTAGTGTACCATGCCTTCCTCGCTGCCAGGTTTGTGCGGCGAGCAGCGTAGAGGCCGACATCCGCATTCCACAAGCGCGCCCGTGTGCCGCCGCGTTTGACCTTCGCGACGCCGTCACATTACACTGGCGATCGCGCCGAAGAGCATTGCATGATCGCCTGCATCATCGAATTTGACGTCAAGCCAGGCCGCGATGACGACCGCGCGCGTCTGCTGGCCGAACTGTTTGTTGAAATCCGCAAGTTGCCCGGATTCGTCTCGAAGGAAACGTTCGAGGACGTGGAGCGCCCGGGTCGCCGTATCACGATCTCATACTGGCAAAACGCGGACGCGCTGCGTGATTGGATGCGCAACGCGGCGCACCGCCGCGCGATCGGCGAGGGCAAGCGCACCATCTTCAGCCATTACAACATCAAGATTGCGACGATCGAACGCGAGACCGATTGGACCGCCCCCGAAGCGTGAGAGTCCGCGCCGACCGCGGCACCGACGATCTGCTCCGGTTGGCCTCGGCGGCCGCGATCGGAGCGAGCGGCGCTTATTCCTCCAGCCGCTCCACCTCGGCCCCGACGCCGGCCAACTTCCGCTCCACCGCCTCATACCCGCGATCGAGGTGATAGACGCGGTTCACTACCGTTTCGCCCTTCGCCGCCAGTCCCGCCAGGATCAGCGATACCGACGCGCGCAAATCCGTCGCCATGACCGGCGCACCCGACAGCGACGGCACGCCACGCACGATCGCGGATGCGCCGTGCACGTTGATGCGCGCGCCCATGCGGTTCAGTTCCGGGACGTGCATGAAGCGGTTCTCGAAGATCGTTTCGGTGACCATCGCGGCGCCCTCGGCCACCGCCATCAGCGCCATGAACTGTGCCTGCATGTCGGTGGGAAAGCCGGGATACGGCTCGGTCATCACGTCGGCGCCGTGCAGGCCGTTCAGGCGGCGCACGTGCAGTCCGCCGGGAGCCTCGACGACCTCCACGCCCGCTTCGTGCAGCGCGCGCACCGTGGAGCCGAGGTGCTCGATCCGCGCGCCGCGCAGGAACACCGCGCCGCCGGAGATCGCCGCGGCGCAGGCATACGTTCCGGTTTCGATGCGGTCTGAAATCACCGCATGTTCGGCGCCACCCAGCGTCTCCACGCCGTCGATGGTCAGCTTGTCGCTGCCGATGCCCTCGATGCGTGCACCCATCTTCACCAGGCAGGCCGCGAGGTCGCCGATCTCCGGCTCGCGCGCGGCGTTGACCAGAACGGTGCGGCCTTCGGCGAGCGAGGCCGCCATCAGCAGGTTCTCGGTCGCGCCGACCGAAACGAACGGGAAGACGATGGTGGCGCCGCGCAGCTTTCCGTCCACCCGCGCGTCGATATAGCCGCCCGCCAACTCGACGCGTGCGCCGAGTTGCTCCAGCCCTTTCAGGTGCAGATCGATCGGCCGCGCGCCGATAGAGCATCCGCCGGGCAGCGACACCCGCGCCTCGCCCACGCGCGCGAGCAGCGGCCCGAGCACCAGGAACGACGCGCGCATCTTGCGCACGATGTCGTAGGGCGCCTCGGTGTTAGTGATCGAGCCGCCGAGCGACAGGGTGCGGCCGTCATTGCCGATCGTGTCCACGGCGATGCCGTGCTGCGCCAGGAGCAGGGACATGGTGGCGATGTCGTCGAGCCGTGGCACGTTGGTGAGCACGACACGGCGATCGGTCAGCAGCCCGGCCGCCATCAGCGGCAGCGTGGCGTTCTTGGCGCCGCTGATCTGGATTTCGCCGGCGAGCGGCTTGCCGCCGCGGATGCGGATGCGATCGAGCGCCATCAGGGTCCCCGCGTTGCAAAGTGCGTAAGTCCCCCGTCATGGCCGGGCCTGACCCGGCCATCTACGCACGATGCCGCGATGTGGCTGAAGCGCGGCGGCTGGCTCGATCGTGCGTGGATGGCCGGGTCAGGCCCGGCCATGACGGGGGACGTCATCATAGCCGCGGCAGCGGCCGCTGCCTATCATAGCAATCGGCAGCGCGCGCGGGCGCTGACCGAGGCTTGGCTCGCCGGCCAGGCCTATTGCCCGAACTGTGGCCGCTTCCCGCTGATCCGATACGGGAACAACAGCCCAATTGGCGATTTCTATTGCTCGTCGTGCAACGAAAATTACGAACTGAAAAGCAAGCAGACGCGTTTCGTCAGCAAAGTGGACGATGGCGGCTATCAGGCAATGCTCAAACGACTCAGCAGCAGCGCCAACCCCAACATCTTCCTGCTCAATTACGACGCCAAAAGCCTGGCGGTGACAAATCTGGTCATCATTCCAAAGCATTTTGTCACCAGCGACATGATCGAGAAGCGAAAACCGCTGGCGCCGACCGCACAGCGTGCCGGCTGGGTCGGGTGCAGGATTCTGCTGACAGGAATCCCTGACGCCGGACGAATCCCCATCATCCGAAATGGTACGATCGAACCGAAGGCAGATGTGCTGAGTAAATGGCAGCGCACGCTGTTTCTTCGAGGGCAGCGCGATTTGGAAGCGAAGGGTTGGCTCGTGCACGTCATGCGCTGCATCGAGCGGCTCGGGAAGAACCGATTTTCGCTCGCCGAAGTTTACGGCTTCGAGAGAGAGCTGAGCGACGCATACCCGGGTAATCAGCATATAAAAGCCAAGATTCGGCAGAAACTCCAGGTGTTGCGGGACAACGGATATCTTGAATTCGTCGGCAAAGGGATCTACAAACTGTCTTGAGACTCGCATTGACGATCATTGATCTGACAGGATGTGACGCGTTATGGCTTGGTTCATCAACCAATATGAGTGTGACGACTGCGGCCACACATGGGAGGACGAGTGGTCGTGTATGTGCGACGACGACTGCCCCAAATGCGGCGCGCGACATATGTCACCTCACGGCAGCATCGACCGGACGGAGTACATCGACGAGTGCAACAGCAAATTCGTTGTTTACAGAAGCCCCGATGATGCCGAGAGTTCCGCCGACTATGAGCGGATCGCAGCGTTCGACACCCGTGCAGGGGCAGACGAATTTCTGACAAACGGTGACGAAGTGATTGACGAGTCCACCATTGGGTTCGGGATATGAATAGCACGGCAGCCAATCTCGACTCCAAGCGGCACGAGTCATGATTCTTCGGCCTGCCCGATCTGACATAGAACAACGACGCAATGTCGGTGCGGCGAGCGGCTGGCAAATTTAACGCAGAGGCAGATGAGGCTCGGAGACAGCAGAGAAATTCACCATCATACAGGCTTGCATGTCATCTTCTCCGCGGCCTCTGCGCCTCATCTGCCTCTGCGTTAAATTTGCCAGCCGCTCACCGCACCGGCGGTACAAGATGTCCCCGGTCCTGCGAACCGGCGATCAAATCCGTCGCCATCGGCGCGGCCTCCACCACTGTCACACCCCATATCCCGCCTTGACGCCCCCACCCCCACCCCCCACAAAAACCAAAAA
>DASXFW010000178.1:0-5434 GCA_036489395.1 Acetobacteraceae bacterium
CGACAAGCAGACCCTGATCGGGGAAGTCGCCGCCTGGGAAAACGATCGCAACAAGAACCACACCAAAGCCGATTGGCAGTTCACCACCGCCGACGCCCGCATCAAACTGAAGAGGCTATACCCAACGTTATGAACGACTCAGGGCACTAGCATGAAGTTGCTTGCCAAATGGTGCCACCGGCGCGCGCACGCCGCCGCTACGCCCGGTGCCGTCCCGCCGCAACCTGGAAGAGACCAGCCCGTTATGGCCGGCGGCGGACGCGCAATGAACCCGCTGCCCTTGTCCCTGACGGTTCGCGACGCTAACTCCACATCGCCTCGCCGCAGGAAGGAACCAGCCCATGCCGCAGACTCCCCGCCCGGTCATGCTGGTCATCCTCGACGGCTTCGGCTGGCGCGAGGAAACCGCCGACAACGCCATCCGCCTGGCGCGCACACCGACCTTCACGAAGCTGTGGCAAACCTGCCCGCACGCATTCCTGCACACCTCCGGCCGCGACGTGGGGCTGCCCGACGGGCAGATGGGCAACTCCGAAGTCGGTCACATGAACATCGGCGCCGGCCGCGTGGTGAAGCAGGAGCTGGTGCGCATCGGCGACGCGGTGGCCGACGGCAGCCTGGCAAAGATTCCGGCGTTGCGCGCCTTCATCGACAAGCTGCGCGCGTCGAAGGGCACCTGCCACCTGATGGGCCTGGTATCGCCCGGCGGCGTGCATTCGCATCAGGACCATGCCGCGGCGCTGGCGCACATCCTGCACGATTCCGGCGTGCCGACCGTGGTGCACGCGTTCACCGACGGCCGCGATACGCCGCCGCAATCCGCCGCCGCCGATCTGACCAGGTTGCGCAAGGCTCTGCCGGACGACGTGCGCATCGCCACGGTGAGCGGCCGGTACTTTGCAATGGATCGCGACAAGCGCTGGGACCGCGTGGCGAAGGCGTACGCGGCGGTTGCCGAAGCTGAAGGCAGCCGCTTCGACGATCCGCTCGCCGCGATCAAGGCCGCCTATGCGGAACAAAAATTCGACGAGTTCATCCCACCCGCGGTGATCGGCGATTACCAAGGAATGCAAGACGGCGACGGCATCCTTTGTTTCAACTTCCGTGCCGACCGCGTGCGCGAAATCCTTGCCGCATTGCTCGATCCCAGGTTCGACGGCTTCCCGCGCAAGCGCGTCATCAAATTCGCCGCCGCCGTCGGCATGACGCATTATTCCGACGATCTGGCGCGTTTCCTCGACGTGCTGTTCCCCGCCGACAAGCTGGAACACATCCTGGGCGAAGTCGTTGCCGAAGCTGGCAAGACCCAGCTCCGCACCGCCGAGACCGAGAAATACGCGCACGTCACGTATTTCCTGAACGGCGGCCAGGAAACGACATTCCCCGGCGAGGACCGCATGATGGTGCAGTCGCCCAAGGTCGCCACCTACGATCTGCAGCCGGAGATGTCGGCGCCGGAACTGACCGACAAGGCCGTGGCGGCGATCAACGGGAAAAAATACGATCTGATCGTGCTGAACTTCGCCAACCCCGACATGGTCGGCCACACCGGCAGCCTGCAAGCCGCGATCAAGGCGGTGGAGACGGTCGATACCGGCCTCGGCCGCATCGTCGAGGCCGTGAAGCAGCAAGGCGGCGCGCTGCTGGTCACCGCCGACCACGGCAATTGCGAGCTGATGAAGGACCCGGAAACCGGCGGCCCGCACACGGCACACACGACCAACCCCGTGCCGGTGGTGCTGATGGGGGGCCAGGCGAACGCCATCCACGACGGTATCCTGGCCGACGTGGCACCGACCCTGCTCGAACTGATGGGCCTGCAACAGCCGCGCGAGATGACCGGACACACGCTGATCCGCCACGATGCGGCGCGCGCAGCGGAGTAGCGTCCTCGCCGCCCTGCTGCTGCTCCCGGCGCTGCTGCTGGTCCCGCCGGGCGCGCCGGCGGCACCGTTGCACAAGGAAGCCATCACCCGCGAGCAAGCCGCACAAGCCGAGAAGGAACGTGCAGTGGAGGAGGCCGCGCAGCAGCAGGCAGCCGCCCGCGCCGCCGCCTCCGCCGCGCAGGCCGACGCCCTGGCGCAGCAGCGCGTCGAGGCCGCGGCCAAGCTGCGCGACGCCGAGACCGCGACCGAGGCCTCCGCCGTCCGCATGGATGCGCTGATCCACGCGCAGCATGACGCCGCGACCCAGCTCGCCGCCCGCGCCAAGGCGATGCAACCGCTGCTGCCGCTGATTGAGCGTCTGTCGATGTATCCGGCCGAAACGATGCTGGCGGTGCCGGGGAAGCCAGATCAGACGGTGCGAGCGGTGATCGTGCTGCACGGCATCGCCCGGCAGTTGCAGATTGACGCCGAAGCGCTACGGGACGAGCAAGCGAAGCTGGATGCCGCCGCGCAGGCGGCGCAAGCGGAGGCCCCGAAGCTCGCCGCGGCGGAGGCGGCGCAGCAACAGCAGGAAACCGCGCTGGACCTGCAGATTGCCGCCGCGCACGCGGACCAGCAGCAGGCGCAGGAAGATGCGGACGCCGCAGCGGCGCGCGCCGCGGACGAAGCGGCGAAGGCGCAGACCCTGCGCACCATGCTCACGGACCTGGAGGCGCAGCGGCGCGCGGACGAAGCGCGGGCCCGCGAGCAAGCGGCCCTGGCAGAACATCACCGGAAGCCGAAGGAGGCCGCGGCGGATCGGGACCAAGCGAAGGCGCTGGAGCCGGCGAAGGGCGCCGGGACGATCGCCTCGACCGCCCAGGCCGCCGGGCAGTTGACCGCGCCGGTGGCGGGATCCGTGTTCCGGTCGTGGGGCGATCCAACCGACGCAGGGCCGGCGATCGGGATTTCGTATCACGCGGCACCGTCGGCGCGGGTGGTCTCGCCGTGCAGCGGGCGGGTCGATTTCGCCGCGCCGTTCCGCAGCTATGGCGAGCTGCTGATCGTCGATTGTGGGGGTGGTTACCGCGCGGTGCTGGCCGGGTTCGAACGCTTGGACGCGAATGTCGGCCAGCGCGTGCGGCAGGGCGAGCCGGTCGGCGTGATGCCGAACTGGGTGCCCGGCAGCGGCGCGCGGCCGTCGCTGTATGTGGAGCTGCGTCACGGCGGCACGCCGGTCAATCCGGCACCGTGGCTGCGGGCTTCGAGCTGAGCCGCTGGGGGAGTGTCATTGCGAGTTGGCCACCGGCCTTCGGCCGAGCCGCCCTGGATGAAGCGGCGTCCGCCGGAGCGTAAGTCTCCCCTCCCCTTGAGGGAGGGGCTGGGGGAGGGGTGCGTTCGTCCACTGACCGCGGATGTACGCACCCCTCCCCCTGGCCCCCTCCCCCTGGCCTCGGTCCGCTTCGCGGCCCAAGCCCTCAAGGGGAGGGGGAACCTTGGTTTCTTGTTAGTTTAGGAGCGAAGCGACGAAGCAACTTTGGTCGCGATGAGCAGGCGCTTGTCACGAATGAGGTTGCTTCGTCGTCTCGCTCCTCGCAGTGACAGGTCAGCCGCCCCGCCGTAGGAGCAGCAGCGTCGCCCCGTCGTCTGTCGTTTCCATCGACAGCACCGCGTGACCTTGCTCCTGCGCGGTGCGCGGCACGTTGCGCACCGGCTCCTCGCCACGCAGCTTCACCAGCAGCACCTGGCCGGGCGACATGCGGTCCAGCGCAAGCCGCGTCCGTACGAACGTCATCGGACACGTATCCCGGGTGATGTCGAGAACCTGGTCGGCATCCGGCATGTCCGCCAGGCTACTATGCCTGTCCGGCCGGGGAAACCGCCCCATCCCGGCGACGCGCCGCATTCTGTCATCGGCGCGACATTGGACAGGCGCGGCCCGGATCGGCTACGCCGCTGCGATTGCCGGCGGGGCCAACGGACCGCACCGACCCTGCGGGCGGATCCGGACTGCGCCGGCCTGACCAGGCGAACAACAAGGGATTGGCCACAAGGGATCGGATGGAATCGCGCATCGAGCGCCTGTGCGTCGAACGGGGCCTCAAGATGACCGGGCAACGGCGGGTCATCGCCCGCGTCCTGTCTGACTCGAGCGATCACCCGGATGTGGAGGAACTCTACCGCCGCGCATCCGCACTCGACGCCCACATCTCCATCGCCACGGTCTATCGCACGGTCCGGCTGCTGGAGGAGAACGGCATCCTGGAACGCCGCGACTTCGGCGGCGGGCGCGCGCGATATGAGCCGACAGAGCATGGCCACCACTACCATCTGATCGATGTCGAGACCGGCAAGGTCATCGAGTTCCAGGATGCAGAGCATGAGCAACTGATGCAGACCATCGCCGCGCGACTCGGCTTCGACCTGGTGTCGCTGCGGCTGGAATTGTTCGGCCGACGGCGGGAGGCCGCCCAGCCGCCGCGCGACAAGCGGACACGGACGGCAGCGCGGCAGCACAGCCGGGTGGACAACGAAGCGGAAGGTGAGGTGTCGCGGTGACCGTAGAGCACATGATCGGCGGCCGGACGACAGCGTCGGACCTCCCATTCCCGGAGGTGCGGGCAGGCAACCTCGGCGTCCGCGTCGCCACCACCAAGGCCGAGATCGACGCAGTGCAGGCGCTGCGCTACCGCGTGTTCTATGGCGAGATGGGCGCCGAACCGGATGCCGAAGCGCTCCGCACCCACCGCGACCGCGACGCGTTCGACGCCGTCGTGGACCATCTGCTGGTGGTCGATCACGTAATCGGCCCTGGCGCGGAAGGCGTGGTCGGCACCTACCGCCTGATCCAGCGGGACGCCGCCGCGCGGGTGGGCCGGTTCTACTCGGCCGCCGAATATGACATCGCGCCGATCCTGAATTTCCCCGGCCGGATCATGGAACTCGGGCGCTCGTGCGTGGACGCGGCATATCGCAACCGCGCCGCCATGCAGCTTCTGTGGCGCGGCATTGCCGCCTATGTGTTCCACTATCGCATCGACCTGATGTTCGGGTGCGCCAGCCTGCCCGGCACCGATCCCGACGCAGTCGCCTCGGAGCTGACCTATCTTTACCTGAACCACCTGGCACCGCCGGCGCTGCGCCCGCGCGCCCTGCCGCAGCGCTTCGTGGAGATGCGGCGCATGCAGCCCGAGGAGCTGGATCCGAAACGCGCAATCACCCAATTGCCGCCGCTGATCAAAGGCTACCTGCGCCTCGGCGCGTTCGTCGGCGACGGCGCGGTGATCGACCCGCAGTTCAACACCACCGACGTCGCCATCGTGGTCAAGACCGACCTGGTCACCGACAAATACTACCGGCACTACGAACGCCAACTGCGCGAGGCACTCGACTGAGCAGGACGCGGCGGGCTGTGTCGGGTGAGCGCGGAAGCGTCGGGGGCTTCGCCCCCGAACCCCCACCAAGGGGCGCTGCCCCTTGGATCCCCGCCAAGGGCGTAGCCCTTGGAACCCTTTACCTGGCTGGATGGCGGGGAGGCGGCACAGCGCCGCTGGATTGGCGTCGCCTTT
>DASXFW010000078.1:0-6839 GCA_036489395.1 Acetobacteraceae bacterium
CCTCCTGCGGACCCTGGCCTTCGTCCAGCCACCACCACGACCGCCCTGAGATTAGCGCCAGTCTCCCGCCAACGCCCCGCGCCTTAATCAACCCCATATCCAGCGATAACCGCCGCAAATGCCAAAATGAGAATTGCTGACAAGGAAGGGTGGCCTCCACTCCCGTCCGCCGGCCTACCCGGCCAGTTCGCGTGACCGCCGCGTCGCCTCCGCGATGGCGCGGCTCATCGCGGCCGGCCAGGCGTCCGGCGCCATCAGCACCTTCAGCGCCTCGGCCGTTGTCCCGCCGGGACTGGTGACCGCCTTGCGCAGCGCCGCCGCATCTTCCGTGCTGGCGGCGAGCAGCGCGCCCGAGCCGGCCACCGTCTGCCGCGCCAGCAGCCGCGCAAGGTCGGCCGGAATCCCTTGCTCCACCGCCGCCTGCTCCATCAGCTCGGCCAGCAGGAACACGTAGGCCGGGCCGCTGCCGGACACCGCGGTGACCGGGTCGAGCAACGCCTCGTCATCTGCCCAGGCCACCACGCCGATCGCCTGCAACAGCCGGTCACACAGCGTGCGCTGCGGCGTGGTCACGCCCGGCCCCGCGCAGGCCACCGTGACGCCCTGGCGCACGGCCGCGGGTGTGTTGGGCATGGCGCGCACGACTGCCGTCTCCGCCCCCAGCAGGCCGCGAATGCCGCCGATGGTCCGCCCGGCCATGATCGACAGGAACACCGCGCGGCCGGCATGGCGCGCGTGCGGCGGCAGCGCCTCGGCCGCAATCTGCGGCTTCACCGCCAGCACCACCGCGGCGGGCGAGAAATCCTCGGGGATGGATGCCGCGTCAGGGACCACGGTCAGGTCCGGGCCGGCCTGCGCGGCGGCTTCCGGCGCCGGATCGACGGCGACCGACGGCGCCAGCCCACGCTCCCGCCAGCCGGACAGCATGGCGCTGCCCATCCGCCCGCATCCCACCAGTAGGATCGGCGGGATCGACCCCGCCGGGTTGGGCGTTCCGCTCATGCCTCTCCGACACACTCCAGCATCGCCGCCGCCAGAGCATCCGGCGGCGCCTTGCCGCCCCACAGCACGAACTGGAAGGCGGGGAAGAAACGCTCGCACTCGGTCAGCGCGATGTCCACCATGTCCTCCAGGCTCTCGGCCGAGGCACCCGGCGCGCCGCGCAGCAGCACCGAATGGCGGAACACCGGCATGCCGCCGTCACCCTCCAGCCCGAAATGGCCGATCCATAATTTCTCGTTGGCCAGCGCGAGGAGTTCATACAGCGAGCCACGCTGCGACGGCGGCACCTTCATGTCGAACGCGCAGGTGAAGTGCATCGCGCTGATCTCGTGCGACCAGTTGAAATACAGCGCGTAGTCGCACCATCGGCCGGGGGCCTCGGCGGCCATTTCAGACTCGCTGTGCCGGTCGAACGCCCATTCATTGGCCGCGACGATTTGCTCGATCACGTCGAGCGGATTGGCCGCAGCGTCGAGGGTGTGGGTGGAGAGGGTGGTGGCGGACATGGCGGGGTCTCCCATCATGCAGGAAGGCCGGCGCGGGCCCCGGGCGGCGGTGCTCTCCGGTCACGGGCCGGAAATAGTGTGGATTCGTCCGAGGTTACCCACGAATCCTAACCTACCGGTGGAACCCGCCGCGCCGCAAGCAGGAAACGGGCCGGGCGCGCAGGATAGCAAATGGGGGTTTACCGGGGGTAAACGAGTGGCGGCGGAGGATCTGGCCCCCACGCCGGAGTGGCCGGCCGTCGCCTGCTGGCACCAGGCGCCGCCGCAGCCGTGCCCCACGTGCCGCGAACCGCCGCGCAACGCCGCGCAACGCCGCGGAATCGATGCTTCTGCCCCGTCGGTCAGACCTCGTTAACCTTTTGCGCGTATCCGTTGCGGTTGGATCGCCCGCACAGCCAAGGCAGAGCGCCATGTTCCTTTCCTCGACGCCTCGCCTCGACCACGCCGCGCCTGAACGATCGTCGGTCACCGGCGGCACAACGCCGCAATGGACCGCCAGTCCGCCCGGCCGCCGCGACGCACGGTTCAAGGATCTTTCGGGACACAGTTTCGCCGGCCGGAACCTCGCCGGCATCGACCTGTCCGGCGCCTGCCTGCGCGGCTGCGACCTGACCGACGCCGATCTCACCGGCGCCATCCTGTTCGGCGCCGACCTGCGAGAGGCGCGACTCGATCGTGCCCGCCTGCCGCGCGCCGATCTGCGTGGCGCCACGCTGCGCGGCGCGTCGCTGTGCGGTGCGGACCTCTCGCGTGCCGACTTGCGCGACGGGCGCTTGTTCCAGGCCAGCGGTAACGACCTCCGCCCGTCCTGGGTCGGCGACGGCGTGATCCTGGCCAGCGCCAGCCTGGTCGGCGCCAAGATGCTGAACGCCAAAGTGTCCAACGCCTTCATCTCGCAGTCCGATCTGCGCGACGCCAACCTGCGCGGCAGTATCTTCATCAACGCCAACCTCAGCGGCTCCACGCTGACCGGCTGCAATCTGGAGGATGTCGATTTCCGCCGCGCCAACCTGGATGGCTGCAATCTCGACGGCTCCATCTTGTTCAACGCCAACCTGGGCAACGCCAACCTGGCCAACGCCAGCCTGCGCGGCGCGCTGCTCGACGGCGCCAACATGGAGGCGTGCAACCTGACGGACGCGCGCCTGATGCAGCATCTGGAGAACGCCGCCGCCACCGTCGCCGAACGCCTCGCCGCGCACGTGGAATGGCTGGAGTCCGGCGGCGTGCGGGGCATCCGCGCCGATCTGTCGGAACTCGATCTGTCCGGCCTGGACCTCGCCGGCGCCAACCTCAGCGCGGTTATCCTGTCCCACGCCAGCCTGCGGCGAGCCAATCTGCAACGCGCGCGCCTGGTGCTGGCGGACCTGTCCGGCGTCGATATCCGCGAGGCCGATCTATCCGGCGCCGATCTGCGCGGCTGCAATCTGGAACATGCCAAACTGCACGATGCACGCTTGTGCAAGGCCAGGCTGGCGCCGGCGTCCCTTGCCGACCGCTCCGGCACCCAGCATCTGCCCTGCAACCTGTCGATGGCACACCTGCCGCGGGCCGACCTGCGCGGCGCCGAACTGAGCCAGGCGGTGCTGCAAGGCGCCGACCTGACGCGCGCCAACCTGACCGGCGCCGTGCTGCGGGGCGCCAACCTGGCGGGCGCGCTGTTGATGGGCGCCGAAACCCAGAACGCCGACCTGACCGACGCCGACCTGTCACGCGTGATCGGCATGGCACGGCCGCTGGCCCGATGATGGTGTCACACATGTATGATCGGGGGCGGAAGGCGTCGGGGGCTTTGCCCCCGAACCCCCACCAAGGGGCTCTGTCCCTTGGAACCCCGCCAAGGGCGGAGCCCTTGAAACCCTTTACCTGGCTGGATGGGCGGGAGGGGGCACCGCACCGGTGGATCGACGTCGCCTACGAAGGCAACGTCGATCCACCGGTGCGGTGCCCCCTCCCGCCCATCGAGCCAAACAAATGGATGGCAAAGGCTATGCCTTTGCTGGGGGGTCCATGGGGGCAAAGCCCCCTTGGCGGGGTCCAGGGGCGGAGCCCCTGGCGCGTCCCACCCGCGATCGCGCACGCGTGGCAGCAGGACCCTGCCTGATGTTCGCCCGGTGGTCGCGCCTGTGGAACGACCGGCGCGCCCGGGTGGCGGCACCGGTGCCGCAGGCCATTGGCGATGCCGCGTTCCACAACACGCAGTCCGGCATTGCGCAGTGGGACGCGGCGGAATGCCTGGTGGCAGCGAATGATCGCGTGGCCGCCATGTTCGGCCTTCGCCGGGAGTGTTTGCAGCCTGGCCTGAGCTTTCGCGATTTCATCGGCCTGAGCGTCGAGACCGGCCACCTGGACGGCCGCGACGCGGATGAGGTGTATGCGCTCGCCATGCCGCTGATAAGGCGCCGGACGCCGGTGACCTACGACGAGCAATTATCCGCCGGCCGGGTGCTGCGCGTCGCCTACCGGCCGCTGGACGATGGCGGCTGGCTCGCGACCTATGAGGACGTGACCGAGCACCAGCAGGCCCAGGCGCAGGTCGCCTTCATGGCGCTGCATGATTCGCTGACCAACCTGGCCAACCGTGCGCTGTTGCTCGACCGGCTGCAGGAGGCCCTGGCTCGCGTCGGTGAGGTCGCTGTACTGTTCATCGATCTCGACCGCTTCAAGGAGGTGAACGACACGCTCGGCCACCGCGCCGGTGACATGCTGCTGCGTTTCGTCGCCAGCCGCCTCAGTAATTCGTTTCGCCAGAGCGACACGCTCGGGCGGCTGGGCGGCGACGAGTTCGCCGTGGTGCTGACCCCCGGCTCGCACGAGGCGGCCGCCGCAGCGGCGCGGCAGATCATCGACGTGCTCGGCCGCCGCTTCGAAATCGACGGCCACGACGTGACGATCGGCGCCAGCGTCGGCATCGCGCTGGCACCGGCCGACGGCGCCGACCGCGATACACTGGTGAAGAACGCCGATCTGGCGCTGTATGCCGCCAAGGCCGACGGCCGCGGCACGTTCCGTTTCTTTGAACAAACGATGCAGGACCGGTTGCGTGTCCGCCGCGCGCTGGAGACCGACCTGCGCTCAGCCATCGCGTTGCAGCGGCTGGAGTTGTTCTACCAGCCGCTGGTCAGCACGCGCACCGGTACCGTCGCCGGCCTGGAGGCGCTGATGCGCTGGCGCGATCCTGATCGCGGCATGGTGCCGCCGAGCGAGTTCATCCCGGTGGCCGAGGCGTCTGGCCTGATCGTGCCGCTCGGCGCCTGGTCGATCGAGCGCGCTTGCGCCGACCTGGCGTTGTTGCCGCCGCACCTGCGCGTCGCGGTCAATCTGTCGGCAGTGCAGTTCGGCAGCGACGCGCTGCTGCCGACGGTGCGCGACTGCATTGCCGCGGCCGGGGTCGCGCCCGGCCGGCTGGAGCTGGAGGTCACGGAATCGACGCTGATGCACGACACCGCCAGGGCGGTGGCAGTGCTGGACGCGTTGCGCGCGGAAGGCGTACGGATTGCCATGGACGATTTCGGCACGGGATATTCGTCGCTGTCCTACATTCGGAATTTTCCGTTCGACAAGGTGAAGATCGACAAGTCGTTCATCGACGATCTGGGCCAGCCGCGCGGCTCCGACGCGATCGTCCGCGCCGTGGCAGGCATCGCCAACAGCCTGGGGATCGAGACCGTCGCCGAGGGCGTCGAGCGCCTGGACCAGTACCGCCGCGTCGCCGCGGAAGGCTGCGATCTGGTGCAGGGCTTCCTGTTCTCGCGCCCTGTGCCGCTGGAGGACGTGCCGCGGGTGGTGGCGGCGATCGACGCCGGCGCCGTGGTGCCGCGGTCCGACTCGGCACGACCGGCGCTGACGGTGGTGGGGTCCGGTCGGAACCACGTTCTGGTCTCGTAATGACAGGCATCCGGCGATGCGAGTCATGCCGGCAGTGCTCTTAGATGATCTTCCGCTCCCGAAACGCCTGGATCTCCTCCGCACTGTATCCCAACCCCGTCAGCACGTCCGCATTATCCGCCCCAAGTTCCGGTGCAATGCCGATCCGCACCGGCGTCTCCGAGAACTGCCACGGCGTGCCATGCACCTTCAGCCGCTTACCGTACTTTGGATAATCCACTTCGGCGACGTAGCCGTTCGCCACCACGTCGGGGTCGTTCGACGCCTCAAGCAGCGTGTTGATCGGTGCAGCCACGATGTCCGCCGCGCGCAGCTTCGCCACCCAGTCGTCGCGTAGGCCGGTGGCAAACAATTCGTCCAGCATGTGCAGCAGAGCGCCGCGCTTCTCATCCGACCCGATGATGATCCCCAGCTCGGCAAAGCCCGCCTGCGACAACGCCTCATAAAAGCCAAGCGCCGTCATTGCCGTCTTCCAGGGCCGCGCGCCGTTCAACTGGAACACCAGCGGCTTGCCGTTGCGGTCGTTGAAGCTGGCGCTGATGCCAGGGCGCTCCGCGGTGCCGGTGATGCGTGCCTGACCGGTGACCGGGTCCTGGTTGCGCCACATCGTCGTGGTGAGCGTCCAGCCCATCAGCCTGATTTGGCCGCCGAGCAAGGAGCAATCGACCTTCTGTCCGATCCCCGTGCTGCGCGCGTAGGTCAGCGCCGCGAGCGCGCCGCCGAATGCGAGGATCGCGCAGGTCTCGTCGGCGACGGAGACGATGCCGGTGCGCAATGGCTGGCCAGGCGTCGAGTATGCCTCGGCGATGCCGCCAAGCGCCTGCGCCATCGAATCAGTGCCAGGCAGGAGCGCGTTCGGCCCGTTCGGGCCGTAGCCGGAGATCGAGATGTACACCAGACGCGGATTGACCTTGCGAAGTTCTTCGTAACCGAAGCCGTTCTTTTCCGCGGCGCCGGGGCGGAAGTTCTGCCCGAACATGTCGGCGCGCGCGACCAGGCGATGCAGGATCTCGCGGCCTTCCGGGGATTTCAGGTTCAGCGTGACGCTTCTGACGCCGCGGTTGTTGGTTTCGAAATAGGTGCTGGGCATGCCGGGCAGCACGGTCGAGCCGCGCGAATTATCGCCGCCTTCCGGCACCTCGATCTTGATGACCTCGGCGCCGAGATCCGCCATCAGCATGTACGGCACCGTGCCCGCCTGCGCGGTAGAGCACGCGACAACCTTGACGCCCTGCAGCGGGCCGTGGGGTGCGGACATGGGCGGGCTCCTTCAAGCTGTCATCATCGTACGGCAAGCAACCTGGCATGACGAGGCACGCCGCCCCCCTGTCATTGCGAGGCCGCTTGGCCGAAGCAATCCCGTTCGTGACGAGCCGCCGGCAGCTCGTCACGAACGGGATTGCTTCGGCCAAGCGGCCTCGCAATGACAGGAGGGGCTCGCAA
>DASXFW010000093.1:0-22688 GCA_036489395.1 Acetobacteraceae bacterium
GGGTCGTGCCCAGGGCACGTGGACCTGCTTGATGCCGCACTGGTCGCAGCGGACGCGCGGCACGCGCGCGTTGATGTAAGCCTGGTGCTGGAAGAAGTTCAGATGGCGCCAGCTCTTCTGCTCGGTGTCGTAGGCCGGGCAGTCGGCAGCGCCACAGTTGGGACAGGGGAAGCGGCTGCCCGGCGGGAAGTCGATCTGGATGTCGAGACGCTTTGCCTCGGGATCGAAGTCGCTGCGGGTCACCGTCCAGGGCGGGGTCAGCCCGAGCGCCAGTTGCAGCAGGTTGGTATCACGCATCGCCGTGCCTCTCGTCGCCCGACCTGTCCGAGCGTGGCGCCGTGCTCGCCGCCGTCAAGGACGCTACGCGCCGCGTAAGCGCGGTGGCCCGGCAAAGGGCCGGGCCATCCCTCGGGTCCGGCTTCGCCGGCCCGTGGGCATGCCTTGACCGGGGCTGTGCGCGGCGCCTGGGGGGTCGTCAGGCCGGGACGAAGAAACGGCCCCTTTCAGCCGAACCAAGAAACCGGATTAGCTGGGTCGGGCGGCTTGGCGGGACAAGGGGAGGACGTTTCAACCCACGTGAAACAGCGAGGAAGCCATCAAATTATCTACAGGTTCGGCTCCACAAGAGATTTGGTAGTATTCAAGATCCAAGGTTTGACACCCAACACTTCAGCCTTCCGCGCGAATTCTACGTCGATATACCGATTATTGAGAGTGGAAGCGGAAAAGCGCTGACAGCGCGTGAAATCGCAATGAAGATCCGCGACAGGGCGGCCCGATTGGTGGTAGTGGCGGATTTCGGATCCGGCAAGAGTATGTCGATGCGGGAGGTATTTTACTACCTGCGTGATGACTTTATCCAAAAGAGGCATTCACGATTTCCGATCTACATTAACCTGCGCGATCATTCGGGCGCAAAATACCCAGACGAAATACTTGAGCGACACGCAAGAGATCTGGGTATTTCGGACTTCAATGAGCTGGTTAAAGCTTGGCGTGCAGGCTTTGTTGATTTGCTTTTAGATGGTTTCGACGAGTTCGCGGCCACCGGATGGTCAACTGCACCCTTCCGACTTCGTCAGATACGCCATGCCGTACTGGAGGCTGTCCGGAAGCTGATAACAGAGTCTCCTGCGACTGTCGGAATTCTTATTGCGGGAAGGCAACACTATTTTGACAGCTTGCGAGAGATGGCCGATGCATTGGGCACCCAGTACGGGTTTGATATGGCTCAAATTGAAACGCTTTCGGAAGCGACTGCACGCGCGATAGTCCAGAAATACGGTGGAGGACACTCGGTGCCCGACTGGGTGCCGAGTCGCGCCCTGCTTCTTTCATATCTCGCCGCGAAGGATTTCCTAAAGGAGGTCGCGGTCGGGTCTCCGATGGAGAACCCTCGCGGGCATGGTTGGGACGCGCTGCTTCGCATGATAGGAGATCGTGAGGCCAGACAGCACCAAGCTATCGAGGGCAGCAACGTTCTCGCTTTTTTGGAACGCCTAGCCACACTTGCGCGCAGCACCAGCGACGGGCTCGGGTCTTTTTCGGAGGACGATTTGTCCGGTGTGTTCCAGGAGACCTGCGGGTTTCCGGCGGATGACGCTGCGCGGACACTGATTAGCAGGCTTCCGGCATTAGCAAGCTTAGCGCCTGAGTCTGGCAGACGGCGGTTTATCGACCCTGACATTGCTGACGCGGCACGCGCAGGCGATGTAGTTCGGCTCATCGGAGCGCCGCACGACGCGGCGATCAATCGCGCGTTCCAGGGCGCACAATTCGCAATGGGAGGTAACGGTTTGGATCGCTTGTCTTTTTTGGCAGAGCGCGAACGAAAGCAATCTATTGAGGTCGGAATTGCCGCGGAGAGAGCTGCCAATGGCGGCATACCGATTGCGGCACTGGACTTGGTACAGCTTATGATGGCTTGGGGGATCGATTATGATCGAGCATTCATCAGTTTTTCTGATGTACATTTTCCCGCATTATCTTTTGAGGAGGAAATTCCGAATTTGTCGAGAGTCGGCTTTTGGGAATGCACAATTGAAAGCATGACAATTACATTCGGAGTCAATACTTCCAATATGCCCAGATTCTATAGTTGTCTAATTGGGTCTTTGGACGGTGTTGCAGCAATGGGCGATCTCCCCGCAGATGTCTTTCAGGACTGCGAGGTTATGGAGCTTGCGAATTCCCTTGGTCGCAATGCTGATATTTTGGACGCAGATCTGCCACTTGCCGTCAAGGTTCTGCTGACGATTCTTAATAAGCTTTTCAACCAAGCAGGGAGCGGACGAAAAGAAAACGCATTTTCTCGAGGGCTTGACGAGCGCGCGCGCGAATTAGTGCCAGACATTCTGGAATTCGTACAAAGCTTTGGCTTCGCCCTTCGCAGTCGCATGAGGCAACAAACGATCTGGCTGCCACGGCGGGACAAGAGTAGACGGGTGGCCGACATAATGGGAAGGCCCGGCAGCAGTCACGATGATCTTCTTGAGCGTGTTCGGCGCCTGTGAGACCTAACCGTCTTGTAACAGGGTGAGCGTTCAGGCGGGCACTAAACTTCAAAGATCAGCCGCGCGCAGCATCTGGCGTGCTGCTCGATCAAGCTCCATGCGGTCATGTGCGAAACCAAGAATATCGGCAATTCCATCAGGTGCAAGCCGATAAACGATCAGGTGCCGCGGCTGGCCAACCCGATGCTCCCGCGCCACCCGAAGTCGCACCAGACGCAGAGCAAACACGTGCACTCCGGTGATGCCCGCAACTTCATGAGAACCGGGACGCCGCGGAGCGTCTTCGACCGCCTGCATCCCTGCAAGCATAAGCCGACGATACCGATCCGCGGCTTGCTCACCCCATGTGCGGTTCGAATCCAACAGAATCTGGGCCATCTGCTCCTGGGCGAGAGCGGTGAGCCGATATGCCACTTACGTGGCGCCGCCGCCCAATCTGGCGCGCACGTCCGCCATGATCTGCTGACTCACCGCCTCGGCGTCCTCGGGGCTGGAGATCGTTACAAACCGCCCGGATTCGATATCCGCTATGCCTCGCCTGGCGATGTCAAGAATCTCCGCTTCCGCATCAAGCTCGGCGGCAAACCGGCGCGCAGCTTCGACCAGGAATTCCGACTCGCTTGCCACCCGTCCCTCGGCCACCTGACGATCGATGACGTTCTTCAGATCGTCTGGCAGCTCAACCTGAACGACGTCCATCTCCACCTCCAAGCCTGTACCCCCAAACGTAGCCTGTTCCCATAGCTCGCGGCAAAAGCCCCCGCCGGTCCTGTTGGCGCGACAACCAGAAATCACACCATCGCCTTGGAATGCTGCGACATGACCGCCTCCTCTCATGTGGCGCATGGTGAAGGAGCGGGTCAGGCTGTCGGTCATGCTGACCGGGCACATCAGGCCGAACTCGGCCTGGGAGAACAGGAAGACGATCAGGTACTTGGCGATCGGCGGCAGCCTGGCGGGCCAGCCGAGCACGCCGGGATGGTGGGACAACGCGGCGATGCCGTATTCGCCGAACGCCAGGCGCTCCATTTCGACGAAAGCGGGGTGCTTCTCGATGGACTGGCGGTCGGCGCCGGCGCGGGTGCGGTGGTGCAGGACGGGCGGGTTTTTGTCGGCGGTGGCCGCGAGGGCGTCGAGGCGGCCGCCGGCGAGGGCGCCCAGGCGGTCAAGGTGGGGGTGGAGGTGGGTGGCCAGATCGGGGAGGACGTAGAGGCGGATGAGGCGCGCGAGGGTGGGGTCGGCGCGGTAGAGGTTCAGGCCGTGGGAGTCGGGGACGGGGGTAGGGATGTCCATGGGGCGGGAGTCCTGATTTGGTGGACGGTTTCTGCCGGGGTCCCTATCCGGTTGGCACAGGCGCCACAATCATAACTCGCAGAGGTCTGGCGCTTCGCCGGCAGCCCATCAGCGAGGGAGTTGACAGAGCAGACCATGATGAAAGCGAAGGTCGCTGCGGACTGGACCCGGCTTCCTTGCACGCCCCCGCATAACGTGATGCTCTGCCCTGGAAGCATTGTGACTACGGGAGGATGGCCGTGCCGGCCCTGACGCAAGAGCAAGTGGATGCTTTTCACCACAACGGATTTCTGTTTCCGATCCCGGCGCTGGCGCCGGCGGACGTAGCGGCCTGCCTCGCCGGACTGCGGCGGCTGGAAGCCGAGCTCGGCTCGCCGGTGGCCGACGCCGAGATCAGGTGGCGTTCCCACGCCTACGCGCATTCGCCCTGGTTCAACGACCTGATTCGCCACCCGCGCATCCTCGACGCGATCGAGGATGTGATCGGTCCTGACATCCTGGTCTGGACCAGCACGTTCTTCATCAAGGAACCGCACTCTCCCACATTCGCCGCATGGCACCAGGACGGCACGTATTTCGGCCTGGAACCAAAGGAGCAAGTCTGCGCCTGGGTCGCCTTGACGGACGCCAGTGCCGAAGCGGGCTGCATGGAAATGCTGTCCAGCGCGGGCACACCGCGGCAGCGGCATCATGCGGCGCTCGGACTTGCGCACAGCATCAATCGCGCCGGCCAGACGATTATGGAGCCGCTGGACGAAACCAAAGCCGTCGCGATGGCCCTGCGTGCCGGAGAGTTCTCGCTGCACCATGAGCTCGCCGTGCACCGGTCCTCCCCCAATAACGCGTCGCATCGGCGCGTCGGGATCGGACTGAACTACATCCCCACCCATGTGCGCGTGGATAGCCCGGTCCGCTTGAAGGCAATGCTGGTGCGCGGCGAGGATCGCTATGGCCATTTCGATCTGATCGATCCGCCCGCGACGGAATGCGACGCGGCGGCGCTGGCGGTGCATCAGCAGGTCAGCGACCGTTATCGTGAGAATTACAACATCCAGGTTCGGCGCCACGAGCAGGCGTTCGAACCGGTAAGAGCGTAGGAAAGCGAGCCGATGCGCCCTTCAGGCCGTGCTGCCGACGCCTTGCGTACGATCTCGCTGACTCCTGGCTTTGCAAAGCACGCCGAGGGGTCCTGCCTGATCCGCATGGGCAACACCGAGGTACTGTGCGCCGCCAGCGTCGAAGGGCGCGTGCCGCCGTTCATGCGCAATTCGGGCCAGGGCTGGGTAACCGCGGAGTACGGCATGCTGCCGCGCGCCACGCACACGCGCGGCGATCGCGAGGCGGCGCGCGGCAAACAGTCCGGCCGCACGCAAGAGATTCAGCGGCTGATCGGTCGCTCGTTGCGGGCGGTGGTGGATCGTGCCGCGATGGGCGAGATGACGATAACGCTGGATTGCGATGTTCTGAACGCCGACGGCGGCACGCGCTGCGCCTCGATCACCGGTGCGTGGGTGGCGTTGTCGCTGGCGTGCAAGCATCTGTTGAAGATGAATGTGCTGAAGCGTTTGCCGCTGACCGGCCAGGTGGCTGCGGTGTCGTGCGGGATTGTTGGCGGGGAACCAGTGCTGGACCTGGATTACCCGGAAGATTCGGGCGCGGATGCCGACGCGAATTTCGTGCTGACCGATGCGGGCGGGCTGGTGGAAGTGCAGGCGACCGCCGAGCGCATGGCGTTCAGCGAGCCGCAGTTCCTGTCGCTGCTGGGACTGGCACGGCAGGGCACGGCGGAATTGTTCCGCCTTCAGCGCGAAGCAGTGGGCGGCTGATGCCGCGTCGTCTGGCGCGCGGTGCACGGTTGGTGTTGGCCAGCCACAATCCAGGCAAGCTGCGCGAGATCGACGATCTGGTACGGCCGTTCGGCATCGACGTGGTGTCCGCGGGCGCGCTCGGTTTGCCGGAGCCCGAAGAAAATGCGCCTGACTTTGTTGGCAATGCGCGGATCAAGGCGTTGGCGGCGGCGACGGCGAGTAATCTGCCGGCACTGTCGGATGATTCCGGATTCTGCGTCGCGGCGCTGGCTGGTGCGCCCGGCGTGCACTCGGCGCGCTGGGCCGGGTCGGCGAAAGACTTTGCCGCGGCAATGGCGCAGGTGCACGAGCTGATGGGCGCGGCGGAGGACCGGCGCGCGTGGTTCGTCGCTGCGTTGTGCCTGGCCTGGCCGGATCGGCACACGGAGACATTTGTCGGGCGGATCGATGGGACTGTCGTGTGGCCGCCGCGCGGGGATAAGGGTTTCGGCTACGATCCGATGTTCCTGCCCGCGGGTGGCGCACAGGCGTTCGGCGAGATCGATCCGGATCGGAAGCACGCGATCAGTCACCGCGCGCGGGCGTTCGAGCAGCTTGTCGCGGCGTGCTTTGATGCTTCCTGTCATGGCGGGGCTTGAGCCGGCTGCCCGGGCGTGATGACCCGAGGCGGAATCGCCGGAGGCTGACACCCCGTGGCGCAAGGAACGACATGCGCGCCGACGCCTCCACCGTGCCGACGAAGGTCGGCATCCACACGACTTATGCCAGGGGCCGAAAGTCCTGACTCTTGTGTCATGGCCGGGCTTGGCCACCCACGACTTGTCACGCGGCATGCGGCAAAGACGTGGGTGACCGGGCCAAGCCCAGTCATGACACAAGGGGACGTGCCGTGCAGCCGTACGTCAAAACTTACGGCCCCTGGTATTACTGTGCTGCCCGCGGCAAGTCGTGGATGCCGACCTTCGTCGGCATGACGGTGGGGGCGCGACCGAAGAGTCAGCCAGTCCGCCACTCGGTATGAAACACGCGATGAGGCCCGGCCGTGGCGTGGGGCCTCAGTAGCTGTCCGGTGGAATCACGTTCTGCGGCTTCGGACCCAGCAGAGCCGCGGCCATCGTTTCAGCCGATTTTTCGCGGATGTCGTCCCAGGCCTGTGGCGTGTGGAACGCAGAATGCGGCGTGATGATCAGCCGGCCCTCGGTCCACGGTTCGCGCGCGCGAAACGCCCGGACGATCTCCGGCACCGGCTCGACAGGAGGCTCCACCGGCAGCACATCCAGCCCCACGCCGGCGAGATGCCCGGCCTTCAGCAACGCCCCCGCCGCATCGACATCGACGATCGGCCCGCGCGCCGTGTTCACCAGCACCGCGCCTTTCGGCAGCAGCGACAATTGCGCGTGGCCCAGCATGCCGCGCGTCTCCGGCGTCAGCGGCGCGTGCACCGACAGCACGTCGGACATGCGCAGCAACTCCTCCAGCGTCTTCGCACGGCCGACTCCGACGCCGAGCTCGCTGCCGTTCGGCAGGTTCGGATCGAACATCACGACGCGGAAGCCGAGCGCCTTGGCGCGCAGCGCGACCGCGGTGCCGATGCGGCCGAGCCCGACGATGCCGAACGTTTGCACGCCGGTGCGGCGGATCAGCGGATCGAGCACGTAGCGCCACGGCGCCGGCGGGTCCTGCCGCTGCATATGCAGATGCAGCAACAGCCCGCGCCGCAGCGCCAGCGTCAGCGCGATGGCATGGTCGGCGACCTCCGTCGTGCCGTAGTCCGGCACGTTCAGGATCATGATCTGCCGCTGCGCCGCCGCGACGCGATCGAGATTGTCGTAACCGACTCCCATGCGGCAGATCGCGCGCAGTTTGGGAAAGCGGGCGAGGTCGGCGCCGTTCACCTTGTAACGCAGGATCATCAGCCCGTCGGCCGCGGCGCAATCCTCGTCGGACAGATCGGCCAGCGAGTTGCTGGATTTGGGAAAGATCACGCGCACGTCGGGGCCATAGACGCGGCGTTCGACGCTGTCGTCGGGATAGACGTTCTCGGAATAGAGCACGGTCACGGGCATGGCTTTGGCGTTTCCTCCAGGCTGCGGCGGCACGGCTAGCGCGTTCGACAGCCGATGGCCAGGGGCCGAGGGCATGCCGGGGGCATGCCGGGGGAATGGCACCTGGCGGCCAGGGGCTCGGTGGAATGGTGGCCACGACCGCGAGGTCCGAGCGGAATGTTTTGGCGTTTGTTCAACGCGGAGAACCGCCGAGGACCGCGAAGAACCGCGGAGCTACCGTACCGTCGTGGTGCCGCGTGCGCAGGCACGGGATGCGATAAGGTTTACTTGCGACAGGCGTTTGCCGCAGCGTGCCTCACCGGGAAAGCACCTCCGCGGGTCTTCGCGTTGCTGCAAAGCAGCACAAACCGCACCGGCCTGGCGCGCACGGTCGCTCACCCAGGAGGTTTTCAACTGCCGCACGCAATTCCTGCGGCCAGCAGGCTGGAGTCTCAGCGAACCTGCAGGTCGCGCGCACCACGCAGATCTGCATTGGTGATATCGGCGTCGCGCAGATCAGCCCGCGTCATGGTGGCGTCCTTCAAATCAGCGCCGACCAGGACGGCGTTGTTCAGCCGGGCCTGCGTCAGGTCGGCATCGGTGAAGTTGCAGCCGCGCAGATCGGCCGAGTCGAAAACGGCGGCAAACAGCCGCGCGGCCTTGAAGCTGGTCGGCCAGCTTTGCCCGCTGCGCAGTTCCATCGGGCCGCCGACCGCATTGCTGAGATCGGCTTCGTTCATGGTGGCTCGCTCGAACGAGGCGCCGCGGATATCGGCGCCGTTCAATTTGCCGCCGCGCAGGTCGGTCAGGCCGAGATTCGCCATCACCAGCACGGTTTGCGTGAGATCGGCACCCTGGAGCCGCGCGCCATGCAGGTCCGCCGCGGACAGATTGATTCTGCTCAGATCGACGCCCGTGAGATCGCGCTTGGCCAGGTTGGCACGCTTGCCCTTGGCACCGTTCGACAGGATCCAGTTGCGATGCGCCAACAGGATCGCGCTCAATTCGCTGTCGTGATGCGCCAGGCGCGTCACCATGTCGGCGCCGGTCAGATTGGCCATCGAGAGATCGACGTCGTCGAGCAGGGCACCGACGAGACTTGAATTCGAAAGATCGGTCTCGCGCAGGATCGTCCGCGACAGGATCGCCCCGTCGAGCTTGGCGCCGGACAGATTGGCGAGCGAGAGATCGGCGCCCTCGAGATTGCAGCCGGTCAGGTCGGAACCGCTCAAATTCGCCCGGATGAACACGCTGGACCGCAAGTCGGCATCGCGCAGGTCGGTCTGCAGGATGAAGGCGTTGGAGAGTTTCGCCCGGTTGAGCGAAGCGCCTTTCATTTTGGCTTCTGACAGCTCCGAATGCAGTTTTTCCGCAGCCTCCGCTTTGAACTCACCGTTCTTGTAGCGCACGAGATAGCCGTCGCGCAGGTCGGCGTCGCGCAGTACGGCGTGGACCATCATCGCGCCGCGCAGCGCACAGCCACGCAGATCGATGTTGACCATGCTCGCTTCCGAAAGATCGGCACCGGCGAGATCGGCCCCGAACAAACAGGCGCCGTCCAGGTTGGCGCCACGCAGATCGGCGGAGCGAAGCCGGACGCCGGTCAGGTCGGCGCTCGCCAGGTTGCAACCGGCCAAACGTGCGTTCGGCACGTCGTGGAATTTGAGACTGGCGCGGATACCATCGCGTTCAGAACGCAGGAAGCGCTGGTGCCGCTCCACGATGCGTTCCAGAGCCGCCTGCGTCAGCGTTTCGTAGTCGGCGACGATCTTGCGGCGCGATGTCATGGATCTGTCCTGCCCGTCCGCGCGGCACCAGTTTGCCGGCGCGCCCAGCGTCCGGGTCCGCTTCGTCGCAGACTCGCCCAAGAACCTTTCCGCCCGGTGAATGCGGAGCATGCAAAGCAATATCCAATCGGTTGCCGCGGTATGTGTGTCGCTGGGATGGCCACGGCGCGCCGCGGTCTTGCGGCGTCCGGCATCCTCCAATAGAGCGACACCACCGGCATTTCGGAGCCATGTGCCGCCGGCCGGCGCAACGCAGCAAGGATTCCCTATGCCCTCGGTTTCCTGGCAACAGCAGGTCTATGCCGTGCTGCAAGGCGAGCGGATCGCGCAGATCGGCTACGTGCCGGATGCCGGCCACGCCCACCTGATCGCAGCCGCGCACGCCGACCCCGCCATGCACGCCGTGCCGCTGACCACGGAGGAGGAAGGCATCGCACTTGCCGCCGGCGCCTGGCTGGGCGGCCAGCGGGCGGCGTTGCTGATGCAATCGTCCGGCGTCGGCAATTGCATCAACATGCTGTCCCTGCCGCTCAACTGCCGCATGCCGTTCTTTACCCTGGTGACGATGCGCGGGGAGTGGGCCGAGTTCAATCCGTGGCAGGTGCCGATGGGCAGCGCCACTCCGGCCGTGCTGACCGCCGCCGGCGTGCACGTCCGCCGCGCCGACAGTCCGGACGACGTGGCAGAGCTGGTCGCCGCCTCCGCTGCGCTGGCCTTCGACAGCCAGGTCTCCGTCGCCGTGCTGCTCTCGCAACGCCTGATCGGCGCCAAGGTGTTCGTAAAATGACCCGCTCCAATGACGGCACCCTCGATCGCCGCGAGGTCGTCGCCGCTTTGCTGCGCGACCCGGGCGACCTGCTGGTCGTCACTGGCCTCGGCGCCGCCACCTATGATGCTGGCGCGGCGGGCGACCGGCCCCTGAACTTCTACCTGTGGGGTGCCATGGGCGGCGCCGCGATGATCGGCCTGGGCCTCGCGCTGGCGCAGCCGCGCCGGCATGTGCTCGTGCTGACCGGCGACGGGGAGATGCTGATGGGCATGGGCTCGCTCGCCACCATCGCCGCCGCCGGCGTACCCAACCTGGCGATCGCCGTGCTGGACAACGCCCGCTACGGCGAGACCGGCTCCCAGCGCAGCCACACCGGCCTGACCACGGACCTCGCCGCGGTCGCCGCCGCGTGCGGCTGGGCCGCCACAACCACCGCCCGCGACATGGACGAGGTCGCCGTCCTGCGCGACCGACTGCGCTGCGAGCCGCTGTTTGCCGTGCTGCGCATCGCGCCGGACGAAAAACCGCGCCACCTGCCGCCGCGGGACGGTGCCTATCTGACAGACCGATTCCGCCGCGCCCTCGGCGTAGCGACCGACTGACCGTGTTTCAATGTGTATCCGTGGATTGACGGGGAATTAACCGCCCGCAATTTTGCCTCTGGCGGCGGCTCCGGCTTTCGGTGACAATGCGAAACTCGGGGAGAGAGCGGCCGGTCGCGGCACGAATGCCGCCGACCTCCATGGAACCAGAGGATTCATGCCATGCAGCGCTCCCGCTGCGGACTTCGTGTGCCTTTCATGCGGCTGTGCTGGGTCGCAGCCCCGTTTGTAGCGCTGTCGCTCAGCGCGGCCGCGACCGCCCAGCCGGCGCAGCGGCCCGGCCCGGCCGTTCCCGTCACCACGACGCAGGCACAGCGCCAGGACGTGCCGGTCTGGCTGCGTGGCCTTGGCACAGTGCAGGCGCTGAATACCGTGCTGGTGCGCGCGCGGGTCGATGGCACACTGGACAAGTTCGCCGTCACCGAGGGCCAGTTGGTGAAGCAGGGCGACTTGCTGGCGGTGATCGACCCGCGGCCGTATCACGCCGCCCTCGACCAGGCCATCGCAAAGAAGGCGCAGGACGACGCGCAGCTTGCCAATGCGAACCTAGATCTGAAACGCTATGCCACGCTGGAGAAGAAGGACTTCGCCTCCCGCCAGCAGGTGGATACCCAGGTGGCGACGGTGAACCAGTACACCGCCGCGCTGAAGGGTGATGACGCTGCGATCGAGAGCGCCCAGCTCAACCTGAGCTTCTGCTTCATCACCGCGCCGTTCGACGGGCGCGTCGGGCTGCGCCAGGTCGATCCCGGCAACCTGGTGCACGCGACGGATGCCGGTGGCATCGTGACGTTGACGCAGGTGCACCCGATCACCGTGGTGTTCACCCTGCCGCAGGCCGAGCTGCCACCGATCGTGACGGCGATGGGGCAGCGCAAGCTGGGGGTCACGGCGCTGTCGAGCGACAACAAGGCGGCCCTGGCGCAAGGCACGCTGTTGACGCCCGACAACTCCATCGACACCACCACCGGCACGATCCGCCTGAAGGCGGTCTTTCCGAACCTGAACGACGCACTGTGGCCCGGCCAGTTCGTCGAGGCGCAGTTGCTGCTGCGCACGGAAACGGCGGCGGTCACCGTGCCGACGCGGGCAGTGCAGCACGGGCCGAGCGGGCTGTACGTCTATGTCGTCATGCCCGACCACACGGTGCAGCGCCAGACAGTCGAGGCCGAGGACCAGGGGCCTGTCACGGTGGTGACCAAGGGCCTGAAATTCGGCCAGCAGATCGTGCTGGACGGCCAGTCGCGGCTGGAGAACGGCATGCATGTCACGGCCACCGCGGCCGCGCAGACAGCGCAGGCGGGCGGCTGAGCCATGAGCATCTCCACCCCCTTCATCAAACGTCCGATCGCCACGTCGCTGGTCATGGCGGCGCTGGTGCTGATCGGCATCGCCGCCTACCCGCTGCTGCCGGTGGCACCGCTGCCGCGAGTCGACTTCCCGACCATCGTCGTCACCGGCCAGCTTCCCGGCGCCAGTCCGGACACCATGGCGGCGACAGTCGCGCAGCCGCTGGAGACGCAGATCGCGCAGATCCCCGGTGTCGCGCAGCTCACGTCCGTCAGCCTGCTGGGCGTCACCAGCGTTACCGTGCAGTTCGATCTGGACCGCAGCATCGACGGCGCGGCCGGCGACATCCAGGCGGCGATCCAGGCCGCCAGCGCGCAGTTGCCGAAGATCATGCCGGGGCCACCGACCTACCGGAAGGTGAACCCGTCCGACGCGCCGATCATGATCCTGGCGGCGCAGTCCGATGCGCTGCCGCTGACCGAGGTCGATGACTACTCGGAGAACGTGTTGTCGCAGCAGATCTCGCAGATATCAGGCGTGGCGCAGGTGCTGATCGGCGGCCAGCAGAAACCGTCCGTGCGCGTGCAGGTCGATCCGCAGAAGCTCGCCGCGATGGGCATGACCATCGAGGACGTGCGCGGCATGCTGGTGAACGCCACCACCGACGCACCGAAAGGCAGCATCGACGGCGAGCACCAAGCCTACACCGTCTATGCCAACGACCAGATGACGAAGGCAGCGCAGTACAACAACGTCGTGCTGGCCTATCGCAACGGCGCCGCGGTCCGCGTGCGCGACATCGGCACCGCCATCGACGGGCCGGAAAACCGGCTGATCGCCGGGTGGCAGAACGGCAAGCGCGGCATCCTGCTGATCATCTTCAAGCAGCCCGGCGCCAACGTCATCGACACGGTGGAGCACATCAAGGCGGCGCTGCCGCGGCTGGAGGCATCGATCCCGCCATCGATGCACGTCAGCACCATCATGGACCGCACGCTGACCATCCGGGCGTCGGTTGCCGACGTGGAGTTCACCCTGCTCCTGGCGGTCTGTCTGGTGGTGATGGTGATCTTCATCTTCCTGCGCAACGTCTGGGCGACCATCATCCCCTGCACCACCATCCCGGTCGCGCTGATCTGCACCTTCGCCGTGATGTACGTGCTGAACTACAGCCTGGACAATCTGTCGCTGATGGCGCTGACGCTGGCGGTGGGCTTCGTCATCGACGACGCCATCGTGATGCTGGAGAACATCTTCCGCCACGTGGAAGAAGGCATGAAACCGATGGAGGCCGCCATCAAGGGCGCCGCCGAGATTGGCTTCACCATCGTCTCCATCAGCTTCTCTCTGGTCGCCGTGTTCATTCCGTTGCTGCTGATGGGCGGCATCGTCGGCCGTTTGTTCCGCGAATTCGCGGTGACCGTCACCGCCGCGGTGCTGGTCTCGGCGTTCGTCTGCCTGACATTGACGCCGATGATGTGCTCGCGCTTCCTGCACCACGACACCAGCAAACACGGCTGGCTGTACCGGGTGATCGAGGGCTTTTTCACCGCGCTGATCGGCGGTTACCGCCGCACGCTGGACATCGCGCTGCGGCATCACTTCATCACGCTGCTGGTCTTCCTGGGGACCGTTTCGCTGAGCGTGTATCTCTACATCATCATTCCCAAGGGCTTCTTCCCGCCGCAGGACAACGGCATCGTCCTGGGCGTGACCGAGGCGGCACAGGACATCTCCTTCAAGCAGATGATGGAGGTGCAGCAGAAGCTGGGCGACATCGTCGCGGCGGACCCTGACACCGGCGCCTATGTGTCCTCCATGGGCGGCGGCTTTGCGGGGGCCACCAACAACCAGGGGCGGTTGTTCATCGCGATGAAGCCGATCGACCAGCGCGTCGGCGGCTCGTTGCAGGACTACATCAACCGGCTGCGGCCGAAATTCGCCAGGGTGGCCGGCGGCAAGATGTTTTTGCAGCCGATCCCCGACGTGCGTGTCGGCGCCCGCCCCACCAAGACCGAGTTCCAGTACACGCTGCAGGACGCCAACCTGGCCGAACTCTACCAGTGGGGGCCGCGAATCCTCGCGCGGCTGCAGTCGCTGGGCATGCTGCGCGACGTGACCAGCGACCAGCAGAACGGCGGCACCACCGCGACCCTGGTGATCGACCGCGACGCCGCCGCGCGCTTCGGTGTGCAGCCGCAGGTGATCGACGACACGCTGTATGACGCGTTCGGCCAGCGGCAGATTACGCAGTACTTCTCGCAGGTGAACTCCTACCACCTGATCCTGGAAGTGCCGCCGGACATGGCAGGCGATCCGCGGACCCTGGACAAACTGTACGTGCATTCGGCCACCGGCGCGACGGTGCCGCTGTCCAGCATGGTGCACTGGAGCACGCTGCCGGTGCAGCCGCTGTCGATCAGCCACCAGAGCCAGTTCCCGGCGGTGACGATCTCCTTCAACCTGGCGCCCGGTGCGGCGCTTGGTCAGGCGGTGGATGCGATCGATAATGCCGTGCGGCAGATGGGGGTGCCGATCACGGTGAGCGGCACGTTCCAAGGAACAGCGCAGGCATTCCAGTCATCGCTGGCAAGCCAGCCTTACCTGATCGCGGCGGCGCTGATCAGCGTGTACATCATTTTGGGAATCTTGTACGAAAGCTACATCCTGCCGCTGACTATTCTATCGACGCTTCCGTCGGCCGGCGTGGGCGCGCTGCTGATGTTGCTGCTGGTGCACTACGATTTGTCGGTGATCGCTCTGATCGGCGTGATCCTGCTGATCGGCATTGTGAAGAAGAACGGCATCATGATGGTGGACTTCGCCATCACCGCCGAGCGGCGCGACGGGCTGCCCCCGCACGAGGCAATCCGTCAGGCGTGCCTGCTGCGTTTCCGGCCGATCCTGATGACGACGATGGCGGCGATGCTGACCGGCTTCCCGCTGATGCTGGGCACCGGCGCGGGGTCCGAGCTGCGGCGGCCTCTGGGGTTCGCCATGGTGGGCGGGCTGGCGCTGAGCCAATTGCTGACGCTGTACACCACGCCGGTGATCTATCTTTACCTCGACCGGCTGCAGCACTGGCTGTTGCCGAAGCGGCACCGGGTGCCAATCCTGGCGCAGAAGATGGGGTCGGCGGCGGACTGATACCAAGTGTCGGGAAGTTCGACGCACGCGCCGGCGCCCGTACCGTCATGCCGACCACTGGGTCACGCGCCCGGTGGCAGGCTCCGGTCGGCATCCACGACTATTCCTCGCTGCGTGGTGAAAAATCGTGGATGGCGCGCCTTCGCGCACCATGACGACGGGGCCGGCCGAGGAGTCAGCCATGCCGACACCTCGTATCAGGCGTTGGCGATCGTATCGGTGAGCACGAGACTCCGCCGATGCGTGATTGCGATCCAGCAATGCGGCGTCGAGTCCATCGGCCATCCTGCGGCCCCGGCATCAGAGCGCGAGTGCCAAATCCTCCCACGGGCCACGGATGAAGCTTTCCACCTCGAAGCGTCCATCGTCCGCCCACAGCACTCTCAGCATCTTCATGCCGTGCCACACCTCCAGGCCGTAGGGTAAATCCGGTATGGTATGCTGCCGTTCCACCGCGTGCCGATAGCCTGGCGAGGATGCCTCCCCTGGTTGCAGTGCATTGAACGGCGTCCAGTGATGCACGACCCAAGGCACCTGCTCCCAGGTGACCACTCGCACGAGGTCGCGTTGGACCGTGATCCCGCCACCGCGACGAACCAATTCCAGAAGATGGTCACGGATCGCAAGCGCACGATTTTCGTTGGACGCCACAAGTTTCAGGGCCATGCCATCGTCCCTCGCGGCGTTGGTTCTGTCACCAAGCGGGTCAGCATATCACCAACGTCATCCCGGGGCCCCATGCATCGCTGGAGCGGCGTCCACACATCGCCGTGCCACGCGCGATCGGCGCCTATTGGGCGGCTGCTTCGTCCGCCCACACACGAAAGCCCGACAATGTGCCGGGGCCGAACATGTGTGTCAGAGGCACATCGGCAGCGTCACGGCCATGCGCGATGAGAACGCGTCCGATCCGAGGGGCATTGTTCCGAGGATCGAAGGTGTGCCACCGGCCGCCGAGATAGACTTCCATCCATGCCGCGAAATCCATCGGCGCATACGGCGGAGGCAGGCCAAGGTCCGTGATGTAACCGGTGCAGTAGCGCGCGGGGATGTTCAGGCAGCGACAGAAAGCGACTGCGAGATGCGCGAAGTCGCGGCACACGCCGCGGCGCTCGGTATAGGCTTCGAACGCGGTACGGGTGGCCCGCGAGTGCTCGTAGCCGAAGGTTATATGATTGTGCACGAAGTCGCAGATGGCCTGCACGCGCGACCAGCCGAGCGGCGTATGTGAGAACAAGCGCCAGGCATCGTCGGAGAGGCGATCGGTCTCGCAGTAGCGGCTGCCGAGCAGGAACTGGAGGGTTTCTGTTGGGAGGTGCTGAACCTGGTGTTGAAGAGCGTGCAGATCGAGCGGATCGGCCGTGCCCGGGTCACGAACGATCGCATCCGTGCCGAGGCTGAATACTCCGGCGGGTGCAACAAGGCGGCTGCACCAGTTTCCGAAGGCGTCGCGATAGCCTTCCACCGGCACACCGGGCGTGGTCATAAGGCGATCCGGGAGCTCCAGATCAGAGAAGCGCGAGAAATGCGCATTCAACATCACGATCATCGGCGTGCTCTGTGGCAGCACGAAATCGAGCTGGCAGCCGATATGGATACGCAACATGCGGGATCTCAGGCCGGAGACGCGATCGGGCAGCCCCTGGCTTCGTGCTCTGCCAGCAGGCCCGCACCCAGCCCGGTCAGGGCGAACGTCGTACTTGGCGGGCGACGACGCCGGGCGGCGTCGCCAGGCTCGTCATCCCACTGCACCAGGTTGGCCCGTATCAGCGGTCCCACCATGCTGGCGTCCAGATGCGCGGCAGCGCGGCGGGCGCCTTGGCGGAGACCGGCCAGAAAACTCAATTGCCGTAAGGTCAGTTCCATGTGTCGAATGTGCTCCTTGCTGTCACAGCTTCGACCTGTTCAGCGATTACGGCAATTCAATTTGTTCCTGTTGCCGGCGCCGCATGCCCGCCGCGCTTTCAGGCGGCGGGCGATGCTGGCGCGGCGATTACGGCGCGTGTTTCTCGGCGCTGTTCGTCAGCGCGTGGCCTCCGGCGGAGATATCTTCGCCAGCGCCGGCCGTGGTCTGGCAAGCGCCAAGCAAGGGCGCTGCCGCAATCAGGACGAGAAGGGTCAGGGCGATCGAAAGTTTTGCGTTCATGGTGATGATCCTTTTTGTCTGAGTGACTTGAAGAGCCTCCAAACGGGCGTCAGCGCCAGATTGGCCGTCCCAGGTTGACGTCGTTGGGGCTGGTTGCCGCGCCGCCCACGGCACCGACGGCGCCGCCGATCAATGCACCGGCGATGAGGGGGCCGCCCGCGACGGCGGCGACGGCGACTCCCGCGCCGGCGCCAAGCAATCCGCCCGAGGCGGCTCGATCGCCTGGGCTGTAGCCGCAGCCGGCCAAGGCAAGGCCGAGGCTGGCAAGAACCAGCGTCGTCGCAATATTGCGGGACATGATATGAAACTTTCGATTGTCGGATGGAGTGTGGCGCGGCGAGGTGAATGATGCAGCCGCGAGCTCCATGGCCAGCAACTGCCATCAAACCAGTCATCGCGAATAGAGGAACTTGATCAGGGCCTGCCGCCAGGGCGGCACGGAGCGGTTTTTTCTTGGTATCCGCTCAGTAGCTTTATCGACATAGCTACGCGTCGGCTGGAATACAAGGATTATTATTTTGGGGGGGATTATTATTTTGGAGGCGGCGCCGCTTGATGGTCGCACGGAACCGTGCCGCTGATGCGATGCGCTTATGGTTCGGAAGCAAAGCCGGGTCGAGTTCGTGCGGCGTGTTCGGCAAGCCGGGCGTGCTTTGCCGGCAGCGCCCGTTTGCGGATGATCGAGAGCACCAGCAGGGAGCCGTCCGGCGATGCTCTCGCCAGCAGGGCGTCGGGCGGATTCCTGATCTTGGGATTGGTCGGTGCGCGCCGGGCCCTGTGCCGCAATGGATAGATCAGAACGCCATTTGGCAGGGTAACGGCATCGGTTCGTTCAGGGTTCGCCGCAAGCCCGTTGGCCTGCAGGATGCAAGCCCGTTGGCCTGCAGGATGAGAGCTGCATAGCGAGCCATGCCCGCCTCACCATGATGCTCGAGGCTCCATGCCGGAACACCTTCGATACGGTCCTTACTCCGCGGCGAACACCGCCGCCGGCACGGTGTCGCGCGGCCGCGGCGGCGCTCCCGCCACGATCTGCACCACCCCGGCGACCAGTCCGATCGCCACGCCGGTTTGCCAGGCCCGGTCGTACGAGCCAGTCGCGTCGTAGATCAGCCCGCCGCCCCAGGCGCCGAGGAACGAACCGACCTGGTGCGTGACGAACGAAATCCCCAGAAGCGTCGCCATGTAGCGCGTGCCGAACAGCTCGGCGACGAAGCCGCTGGTCAGCGGGATTACGCCCAGCCACAGCATCCCCATCGTAGCGGCGAAGATCAGTGTGGTGGTGGCCGTCGGCGGGGCGATGAAATACGCCGTCAGCACGATCGAACGCAGGATGTAGATCAAGCCGAGCAATTGGTACTTGGGAAACCGGTTGCCGAGCCAGCCGGCGAACCACGAGCCGATGCAGTTGACGCCGCCGATCGTTGCGAGCGCCTCGGCGCTGAGCATCGGGCTCTGGCCGCAGATCGCCAGGTAGGTCGGCAAATGCGTGGTCAGAAAGATCAGTTGCAGGCCGCAAACGAAATACGCACCTGACATCACCAGGTAGGCGCGATGGCGTACCGCCTGGCCGAGCACTTCTCGCATGGTCGCCTGGTTGCTGCCGCGGCGGGGCAGCTTATCCGCGCCGCCAGAGAAGAATGCCGCGGGCAGCATGACCGCGGACAGCATAAGGAAGAAGCCGAGGCCGACGTGCCAGTTCCAGTGACCGAGCAGGCCTTCGACCGCCGGTGCGATCATCAATGTGCCGAGCGAACCAAAGGCGGACACCACGCCCAGCATGGTGCTGCGGCGTTCCTCCGGCACGGCGCGCGCGCAGGCGGTCATCGCGAGGGATGATGCGGTGCAGGACAGCGCGATACCGAGCAGCGCGCCGGATATCGTCAGCGCCGGCATGGGCGCGATGGTGCCGCCGGCGGCGGACATGATGCCGAGCGCGAGCACATACAGCGCGGCGCCGGTCAGCATCGCGGGGCGCATGCCATAGCGATCGGCGAAAGCACCGATGGGTGCCTGCGACAGGCCCCAGACGATGTTCTGCATCGCCACCGCGAAGGTGAAGTCGGCAGTGGTGAGGCCGAGGTCGTGCGTCATCGGCGTCACGAACAAGCCGAGGCTCTGCCGCATGCCCATGCTCAGCGACATCATCAGCGCAGTGCCGATCAGGATGGTGCGGGTCTGGGCAAAGGTCGTGGGGGTTTGCATTGTTGGAGTCCGTAGGGGAACGGGGGTCGGGTTGAACGTCTCCCCTCCCCTTGAGGGAGGGGTTGGGGGAGGGGTGCCTACCTCCACCGTAAGTCGTTGTGCGCCCCCCTCCCCCCGCCCCTCCTTCAAGGGGAGGGGAGAATTTTACTGCATCGCGCGCATCAGCGGCGCCCATTTGTCGAGGATCGGCAGGATGCCGTCGGCCTTTGTGTCGGGCAGGCTGATCACCACGCGCGCAACGCCGGCGTCGCGATACTGCCGCAGCAGGTCGATCTCCGCTGGAACGCGGAACAGACTGATGGGAAGCGACGCGGGGTCGCGGCCGGCGGCGCGGGCGAGCTTATGGAACTCTGGCAGGAACTGACCGACGTCGTCGTAGTTCGGGCGGACGGCGCGGGGAATCCAGCCGTTGCCGTAACGGATGGCGCGGCGTGCGCCGTACGGGAACGCGCCGCCGACGATGATCGGCGGATGCGGCTTCTGCACCGGCTTCGGCCACATCTTCATCTTGTCGAACCTGACCAGCTCGCCGTGGTATTCGGGTTCCTGGTCGGTCCAGATCAGCTTCATCGCCTCGATCCGCTCGCGCACCAGCTTGTGGCGGGTTTCGAAGACGGTGCCGTGGTTCTCCATTTCCTCGCGGTTCCAGCCGTCGCCGACGCCGAACACGAAACGGCCGCGCGAAAGCTGGTCGAGCGACGCGACCAGCTTGGCGGTCTGGATCGCGTCGCGCTGGTTCACCAGGCAGACGCCGGTGCCGAGCTTCAGCGTCTTCGTGGCAACCGCCGCCGCCGTCAGCGCAAGGAACGGATCCATTATCTCATAATATTCACGCAGCATCGCGCCGCCGCTGGGAAACGGCGTGGAGCGCGATGAGGGCACGTGCGAGTGCTCTGGCACCCAAAGGGACTCGAAACCGCGTTCCTCCAGCAACGGGCCGAGTTCCTGCGGCGGCATGGCGTCGCTGGTGAAGAACATGGCGGCGCCGAATTGCATGGTCGCTCCATCCCATTTGCGTGTGCGGCGAGTGTGCCCGTGCGCCGCGGGTGGTGCAAACGCTTGAGCGGAACGGAGTCACGGCCCACAGTGCGCGCACCAGCAATCGGAGCCTGCCATGGTTGAGATCGAAGCGCGTCTGCAACGAATCGAGGCGGAGCTGGAAGCGCTTGCGCCGCTGCGGCGGCTGGCCGCACCGGCAGCGCCGGACTTGCTGAACGAGTGGGCGCGGGTGGCGATGATTCTGCTGCGTTCCTCGGCCGTGCTGGGCACGCTGTGCGCCGTATCCGGCGTGCCGGGGGACCTGGCGCGGCGCTGGGTGATGGCCGCGGTCGGCCAGCCGCCGGATCCGGAGTTAGGCAAACTGACCGAGCAAGTAATGGACGCGCTGCTGCTGGCGAACGGGAAGGCGGCGGGAACGGCGTAGGGGCAGCCACGGCCATGACACCGGCATCTCCAGCCCACCCTCTCCCGCAAGGCGCGCGAGACCAGTAACGTGCCCCCATGCGCTACATCTCCACCCGCGGGCAGGCGCCCGTACGCGACTTCGCCGGCGTGCTGCTGGCCGGACTGGCCGAGGACGGCGGGCTCTACGTCCCGGAATCCTGGCCGCGCTTCAGCCCCACCGACTGGCGGTCGATGCGCGGCCTGCCATACCCCGCGCTGGCCGCGCGTGTCATGCAGCCGTTCGTCGGCGACAGCGTGCCGTCCGACGTGCTGGCCGCGATCTGCCGCGACGCCTACGCCGGCTTCGGCCACCCCGCCGTCGTTCCCCTGATCCAACTCGAAACCGGTCTCTTCCTCCAGGAGCTGTTTCACGGCCCGACGCTGTCCTTCAAGGACATGGCATTGCAGGTCGCCGGCCGCTTGTTCGACTACGTGCTCGCTGCGCGCAACGAACGCATCACCATCGTCGGCGCCACGTCGGGTGATACAGGTTCCGCGGCGATCGAGGCGTGCCTCGGCCGCGAGCGCGTCTCCGTCGTGTTCCTGCATCCGCACGATCGCACCAGCGAGGTGCAGCGCCGGCAGATGACCACGGTGCACGCGCCCAACGTCGGCAATATCGCGATCGAGGGCAATTTCGACGACTGCCAGGACCTGGTGAAGGCGATGTTCGCCGACACCGCGTTCCGCGCGGAGATGCATCTGTCGGCGATGAACTCGATCAACTGGGTGCGCATCGCGGCGCAGGTGCCGTATTACATCGCGGCGGGGCTGGCATTGGGCGCACCGGATCGCGAGATCGCGTTCAGCGTGCCCACCGGCAATTTCGGCAACGTGCTGTCGGCGTGGGTGGCGCGGCGCATGGGGCTGCCGATCGCGCGGCTGATCGTCGCATCGAACCGCAACGACATTCTGGCGCGGTTCCTGGCCGCCAACGACATGTCGATCGCGCCGGTCGAGCCATCGATCTCGCCCAGCATGGACATCCAGGTCAGCTCCAACTTCGAGCGCGCGTTGTTCGAGCTGCTGGACCGCGATCCGGTGGCACTGCGGGAAACGATGCAGGCGTTTCGCACGACCGGCCGCATGGCGGTGCCCGACACGGCATGGCGGCGCGCGCGCAGCATGTTCCACGGGTTCCGGCTTGATGATGATGCGACACACGCGGAGATCCGGCGGCTGTATGAAACCAACGGCTATCTGGCTGACCCACACACGGCCATCGGCGTCGCTGCGGCGCGCGCTTTGGCCCCGGCGCCAGCGGTGGTGACGGTGGCAGTGGCAACGGCGCATGCGGCAAAGTTCCCTGATGCGATAGAGCATGCGGTGGGATGGCGGCCGCCGTTGCCGCCCCGGCTACAGGATTTGTATGACCGGGCAGAGCGGTTCCTGGTACTGCCGAACGAGCTTGGCGCGGCGGAAGCGGGCGTGCGGGCGCTGACGCGGCGGAACGCGGGGTGAAGTGGTGCGACGCGCAACGTTCCCGTCACGGCCGGGCTTGACCCGGCCATCGTGCGTCCGTGAGCGTGCCTTGTCAGGAAGGTGCAAGTCCATCCTGGGCCTACCGACCAAGCCTGAAGCCAGAGGTAACTGCGTCATCGCGAGGTGGGGTGGGGAGCAATCCGAGGCGAAGAAGCAAT
>DASXFW010000229.1:0-4313 GCA_036489395.1 Acetobacteraceae bacterium
CACAGGGCCGGAGGACCACGCGTGGTCCTCCGGCCCTGTGCCCCCTCCCCGCCATCCAGCAAAACAAATGGATTGCAAAGGCTACGCCTTTGCCGGAGGTCCAGGAGGCAGCGCCTCCTGGCGGGTTTCAGGGCGGAGCCCTGACCTTCCGCCGTTCACCCGATGGCCCTGGCGCAGAAGATTTAGCGGGATAGATGAGGCGGCGTGAATTTGAGGATTGCGGGAGGTGTGGCACGCTGTGCGCATGCGCATCGCCTGCCCGTCCTGCCACGCCACGTATGAGGTGGCCGATTCCCTGGTGGTTCCGGGCCGCATCGTCCAGTGCGCCCGCTGCCACACCGAGTGGGTGGCACTGACGATCGAGGCACCGGATGAGGATGAGGCGGATTCGGAAATTCTCCCGGATGAGTTCGAGGAGCCGGTTTTCGAAACGCCGCGGCTGACGGCCATGGACCGGTTGGCGCAGGCCGCGCCGACTCGCGGGGGCGGTGCGTTGCGCGCGGCCTGGGCTGCCAGCATCGTCTTATTGCTCGTGCTAGGCTGGGCATTTTTCGCCTGGCGCGGCGATCTTGTGCATGCATGGCCTGCCAGCATACGGCTATATTCGGCCTTGGGACTGGCGGGGTCGCCGCGTTGACTGGCGGCGGGCGAAGGTTTTTCCACCGAATTGTCCACATTCTCTTGACGGGCTGGCGCGAACCTATCTAGAACACCGAATCAGTTGCCGCTTTGTTCCGAATCGGTGCGGCTCCGCCTAAACCCAGGAAGGGGACCCGACGCGCCATGCTCACCAGGAAGCAGCATGAACTGCTGGTCTATATCGATCGCCACCTGAAACAGACCGGGTGCTCTCCCAGTTTCGAGGAAATGAAGGAGGCACTGCAGCTCAAGTCGAAGTCGGGCATCCACCGGCTGATCTCGGCACTGGAGGAGCGTGGCTTCATCGGCCGCCGCCACCATCGCGCCCGCGCGCTGGAAGTGAAGCGCCTGCCGGAGGACATGGCCGGCCGCGCCGATGCCAGCGCCACCAACGGCGATTCGGCGGGGGCGAATTTCTCGCCGACCGTGATTCGCGGCGATTTCTCCCCGCGGATTCCAGGTGTGCGCGCGGCCAACGATGCAGCGGCGATCTCCCTGCCACTGTACGGCCGCATCGCAGCCGGCCTGCCGATCGAGGCGCTGCGCGATGCTGGCAGCCAGATCGAAGTGCCGATGGCCCTGCTGGGCAACGGCGAGCACTACGCGCTGGAGGTGTCCGGCGATTCGATGGTCGAGGCCGGCATCCTCGACGGCGACCAGGTGATCATCCGCCGCGGCGACACCGCGGAGAACGGCCAGATCGTCGTCGCCCTGGTCGATGACAACGAAGTCACGCTGAAGCGGCTGCGGCGGCGCGGCAACTCGATCGCGCTGGAGCCGTGCAACGTGCGGCACGAGACGCGCATCTTTCCGGCCGACAAGGTGAAGGTGCAGGGTCGCCTGGTGGCGCTGCTGCGGCGCTACGGGGGCTGATCAGGCTTCCAGGCCGTCGGCGGCCCAGCCGCCGGCGATCGGCGGGACGGCATGGATCTCCGGCCGGACCTTGCGCTGCCGCGGGCGGGGCGACTTGGCGCGGCTGATCGCAGCGCGCACGCGCGCGTCATCGATCCGTCGCAATTCGGCATAAATCGCCTTGGCCTGCTCGTTCACCGAAAGGGTGAACCAGACCGTGTCGGCATAGCGCCGTCGCGCCGCAGCCGCAGCCGCCTGAAACTCAGTCACCGGACCCCGTCCCCACCGTGGCGGAGGTTCTTCCCCCACCCGGCCCCGGCGTGATCCCACAATAATTACCCCACATGCGTCAATAGACTTCATGGGCCGCGATCACGACCATTTAATGATTGACCGGAATATTTTGCGCAAAAGGCAAGTGCGAAGACGCCGGCAAAGGCAACAAGGTTCGCCCTCCCCTTGTGGGAGGGAATTGGGGAGGGGCGGCTTTCTTTCCTGCCTCAGCCGGACAGCGGCGCGACCTCATCCAGTGCGACGCCACGCGCTTCCGGCCCGACCTGCGTGACGGCCACTGCGGCGATCACCAGCATGACCGCGATTGATACGAAGACCGCGGTCAATCCGTAGCCGCGCTGGATGATCAGGATGGTGGGGATGATCACGGCGCTGGCGATGCGGCCGGCCGACTGTGCCAGGCCGAAGCCGGTGGCGCGCGCGTTGGTCGGGAACACCTCCGAGATGAAGATCTGTGCCGAGTTGCCGGCGAGCTGGATGAAGAAGATCATCACAAACCCGACCATGAAGAACGCCGCATCGGACGTGACGACGCCGAACATCGCCGCCGCCAGCCCGGCCAGCACGAAAGCGGACACCGCAGTGACTTTCCGACCGAACCGCTCCAGCGCATAGATCATGAAACCGCTGGCGCAGGGGAAAGCCAGCGTCATGCCCACCGTGTAAGTCAGCGACTTGGTGATGGTGAAGCCATGCAGGGTCGCCATCATGTTGGGCAGCCAGGCGCCGAGGCCGAGGGCCACGCCGAGGAACGCCACGAAGCAGATCATCCCGGCGATCACCCGCCCGGGGTACAGGCGGAAGATGATGCCGAACGGATCGCTTTTCGTGTCGCTGGCGGCGTCGGTGCTCAGGCTCTCGATCGGCGGAGTCTGCATTCCCATGCGGTTCAGCAGATCCAGCGCGCGTTTGCCCTTCCCGTGCGTCGCCAGCCAACGCGGTGACTCGGGCAAGGAAAAGCGCAGCGCGAAGATCACCAGGGCGACGATGCCGACCACGGTCCAGATGCCGCGCCAATGGATGATGTCCCGGAACTCCAACACGAACAGGGCGCCGACCGGCCACGGCCAGGCGCCGCCGATGAACTGCATGAGCGCCATGATGCGGCCGCGAATCTGCTTCGGCGCGTATTCCGCCGTGTAGGAGAAGCACAACGGTTGCTCGGCGCCGAGGCCGAGGCCGGCGAAGAAGCGGCACACCAGCAGCAAAGTAAGGTTCGGCATCCAGGCGCCCGCGATCGTCGCGACGCCGAACAACAGCAGGTTGAACTGATAGACCGCCTTGCGGCCGTAGCGGTCGGTGAACTCACCCTGGCCAAGCGCGCCCAGGAACAAGCCGATCAGTGTGACGCTGTTGACCAGCGCGGCGCCGGATGCGTCCAGGAAGCCGCTATGGATCATGTCCGGCGTCATCGCACCGAACATGGTGTAGTCGATCACGTCGATGAAATAGCCCGCGGCGACCAGGCTCAGCACGCGCCAATGGATCGGCCCCATGCGGGCATTGTCCATCGCGTCGCCGACATAGGCTTCAATCGACTGCGCCATATGTTCGTTTCCTCCACCCACTTCGGATGCCGTACCCGGTCCGGCATGACGCCGGAAAGCCGTGGTCGAATCATCTTCTGAAGTTCTTGGGCCAGTAGCGCAGCGCCCGCGCGTCGCGTCAATCCATCAGGGCCAGCGCAAGCTGCGCCACCGAGGCGAACGTCGGGCGATGGTGCCGCGTCGCGCCAAGGCGCCGCAGCGCCTCGCGATGGAACTCCGTCGCATAGCCGGCATTGGTCTCCCAGCCGTAGCCGGGAAACCGCACGGCCAGGCGCGTCATGGCGCGATCGCGCAGCACCTTGGCGACGATGGAGGCCGCGGCGATCGACAGGCAGCGCGCGTCGCCGCCGATGACGCAGCGCACCGGACAGCTCAGCGCCGGCGGCTGGTTGCCATCGACCAGCGCGAGGTCCGGTGGCGCGGGAAGGTGGGACACGGCGCGCGCCATGGCGAGCAACGCCGCACGCAGAATGTTCAGCCGATCGATTTCGCTGACCGAGGCCGCGCCAACGCCGATCTCCGCCTTGCCCGACGCGCGCAGCGCGAGAAACGCGGCCAGGCGTTGTTCGGCAGTGAGCTTCTTGGAATCATCAAGCAAAGCCGCGAGCTTGCGCGGCACGCCCGCGGGAAACACCACGGCCGCGGCAACGACCGGGCCGGCCAACGGGCCGCGCCCGACTTCGTCCACTCCCGCGACGCGCCCACCGGCCGCCTTCTCCAGCGCGAAGTTCGGCATGGCCGATCGTTAGCAGGGAGGGGCGGAGTCGCGCCAGCGATGCCGCGGCCACCAGCAGGGCAATCGGGTGAACGGAGGCAAGGTCAGGGCTCCGCCCTGAAACCCGCCAGGAGGCTCTGCCTCCTGGACCTCCGGCAAAGGCGTAGCCTTTGCAATCCGTTTGTTTCGCTGGGTGGCGGGGAGGGGGCACAGGGCCGGAGGACTACGCGTCGCCAACGTTGGCGACGCGTGGTCCTCCGGCCCTG
>DASXFW010000297.1:0-24670 GCA_036489395.1 Acetobacteraceae bacterium
ACTGCCCCGGTTTGCTTGCGTCAGGTACGTGGCGCTGTTCTCGCCCAGTTCAGACTTCCGCGTCCGTCCATCGGCAAAATTCCATATGCGTGCGCTCTGGCAGCTCATGCCCCAGAATCTCACCGATCAATAGCCGGGGCCTACCCCCGGAAATGTCAAACTTCGACTGCCTCCCCGGCAGAGCCGGGGGAACTCCCTTTGTATTAGGTGCTGGTCAGGTCGTAGAGCAGCACCTCGAACTTGGCCCCGAACAGCGTCTTCCAGCGTTGTTGCAGGAAGCTGAACAACGCGATCTTGTGCACCACCAGCCTATCCAGGCAGCGATACAGATTGTCCTTGTGCGCCAGGGCAAAGTCCGCGCCGAGCAGATCGCCCATCGCGCTTTGCTCGTACCACTGCCGGTGCAGCCGCCATTCGCCGCCAGGCTCGATCAGGCGGTAGGCGACCAGCGTCTTGAGCACGTCCAGCCAGCGTGTCCCCTCGCGCGACGGCAGCAGCTGGGGCGACCAGAATTCATCCAGCCGAAGCTGGTCCCACACCTGGCAGGCCAGCCAGCACGCACCCCATTGCCGCGGCCGGTGCAGCCGCAGGCCGCTCAGCCGGACATGCACCACATCGCAGTTCAGCGCCGGCGCTTGCCGATCCTCGGGGAACAGCGCGATCTGTCTGGGCTGTTGGCCGGCCTCGTCGAACGCCTCGATCGTCTGGCACCAGGCGGCGCGTGTGCATCGTTGATCTCGCCGAGATACAACACGTGACGCTGCACCGTCCGCCCGCCAGATACACGGCAGTTCTCCACGATGCTCCAGTAGCGGTGCTCCTTGCCGTCCTTGTGGCGCCTGAGCGTATCGACTGCGCGATGTCGCAGCCGTTGAGGGAATGCGGCACGACGCTCGGTGCGAAATGACCTGCCGTGCAGTCGCATGCAGCCGGCGGCACGCGGTTGAATGGACGACACTATTCCGCCTCCAAATCGAACTCCCGGATTCCCCGGGCGCGCGGGTATATGACGGTCAGGGCCTGTGCCTGTTCAGCAAGCGACTTGAACGCGGCCACTTCGTCTGGCCGGCTACCGACACGGGCCGGGTGTCGCTGACGCCAGCGCAACTGTCGATGCTGCTGGAGGGCATCGACTGGCGCATGCCGCAGCGCGTGCGACGACCGAAACTGGCGGGCTGACCGTTGATGCTCACGCAAGATTCATTGGACCCGATTCGTAACGACGATTCAGCGTCAGGGCGTGTTCACCACCCCCACCTCGCTGCCGGACAATCCGCCGACGCTGCATCTGATCCTGCGTGCGGCGCTGGCCGAGATCGAACGGCTGGAGCTGCAGATCGCCGGCCTGCAACGCCACCGGTTCGGCCGCCGCTCGGAGCGGCTCGACGACGAAGCGCTGCAGCAGGCGACCGAGGATCTGGAACAGTTGCTGGCCGAGCAAGAGGCGAAGCTGGATGCGGCGCAATCATCGGCGGAGCAACCGGCGGCGGATACCACAGCGGCATCGGTTCGCACGCCGCGTCCGCGTCGCAGCGCGCCGGCGAAGCGCAACCGTGGCGCGTTGCCGGCGCATCTGCCGCGGATCGAACTGCTGATCGATATCGAAGAGAAGATCTGCCCCTGTTGCGGCGGATCGCTGCATCAGATCGGCGAAGACCGGGCCGAGATGCTGGATTACATTCCCGCCCAGTTCCGGGTGCGGGTGATCCGTCGGCCGCGGTATGGCTGTCGGGCCTGCGAGGAAGCGATGGTCCAGGCGCCGGCACCGGAACGTCCGATTGATGGAGGCATGGCCACCGAGGCGGTGCTGGCGCACGTGCTGGTCAACAAATATGCCGACCATCTGCCGCGGTATCGCCAGGTGCAGACCCTCGGGTCAAGCCCGAGGGCATGCCTTCGCCCGTCACGGGGTCACGCTGGATCGTTCCACGCTGTGCACCTGGGTCGGGCGCGTGTGCTGGTGGCTGGCACCGCTGCACGAACTGCTGTTGAACACCGTGCTGGCCTCGCCCAAAGTGTTCGCCGATGACACCACTTTGGCGGTGCTCGCCCCCGACCGTGGCAAGACCAAGACGGGGCGGCTGTGGTGCTACGCGGTCGACAACCGGCCTTGGTGTGGGCCAGGACATCCGGCTGCCGCCGATATGTATAGTGAAGACCGGAAGGGTGAGCATCCGGCGTCGCATCTGAAGGGCTTTCGTGGCCTGTTGCAGGTCGATGGATATGCTGGGTTCGGTCGCCTGGTCGCCGACAATGCCGACGCGGCCCCGCAACTCGCCTTCTGCTGCGCCCACGTGCGGCGCAAGTTCAACGACATCTATGTCGCAACGAAGTCGCCGCTCGCCGAACCGGCGCTGCAACGCATCGCCGCACTCTATGAGATCGTGGCCGACATTCGCGGCAGCACCGCCGAGCACCGCCGGGCGGTGCGGCAACAGCGCAGCCGCCCGATCGTGGAGGCAATGAAACTTTGGCTGACCGTGCAACTCGCACGCATCCCCGACCGATCCGAATTGGCCCAGGCGATCCGTTATGCGCTGAACCACTGGGGTGGTTTGATCCTGTTCCTCGATGACGGCCGGGTGGAGCTCGACACCAACACCGTGGAGCGGGCTATCCGCCCGATGGCCCAGCGACGCAAGAACGCTTTGTTCGCCGGCGCCGACAGCGGCGGTCGGCATTGGGCGATCATCGTCTCGCTGATCCAGACGGCGAAGCTGAATGACGGCGATCCGCTGACCTCGTTGACCGATGTGCTCGAACGCATCGTCTCGGGACGCACACGGCGGCACGAACTGGACGCCCTGCTGCCGTGGAACTGGACGGCGGCCAAGGCAGCCAAAGCACAGAGCTCCGCGTCGAAACGCAAAGGCTCCGGATGACCCGTTATCAATCATCATGCCCATACAGGATCACAAGTCGCGCGGTCGGCGCCATGTGGGGCGCGTGTAACGCTTACTGCTTGGCAGCATCCCCCTGGCTTGCACCAACGCGCCGGCTGCCAGTCCAATTCCGCCCTCACCGTGCACGTACAGGAGCCTCGCCGGTGGGGACCAGGCCTTCCGATCCATAAAGACTATCGTTCTGAAACTACGCCCAATACTCCTCTATCATTGGATCGTGAGTCCGAATTCTTTGGGTGAATGCGACAGGTTCTCCCGGCGACACGGATAGTCCTGCCCAGCGAGAAGCGCACTGTGCTCGAAACGCTGGCGCACTCTCACAAGAGCGAAGCGCGCATGGGCGACCGTATGACGATTGTTCCATTGGCCGCCGACGAGGTGCTTCACGGACAATCAGTCGTAAGACAAAGTGCACGCAACGCCCGTCTCGAAAAGAGCGCTACCCCGCCCACACAGACACATAATCCGCCGGCGTTGGTCGCGGTACCTGAATTCCGCCGCCCACCTGCTTGCCTAGGTACATGAAGCCCACCACGTCGTCGTCCGGTGCCAGCCCCAAAGCCTGCTTCACGGTCGCATCGTAGGCCGGAGCGCCGGTCTTCCACATTGCGCCGTAACCGAGCGCATTCGCCGTCAGCATCACATTCTGCGCCGCCGCCACCGCCGCCGCCATCTGCTCCACCACGGGAATCTTATGCGTCTTCTGAATATGCGCCGCGACCACCACGATGACCGGCGCGCGCATCGCCTTGTCACGCTCGCGTTGCAGCATCTCGGCAGAGGCCTCCGGCTCGTTCCGCTGCATACAATCGGCCATAACCTCGCCGAATTGCGCACGCTTGTCTTCGGGGATTACGACGAAGCGCCAAGGACGCAGCCTTCCGTGGTCGGGCGCGCGCACAGCACTTGCAAAAATCGTCTCAAGCGCGCGCTGATCCGGTCCTGGAAATTCCAGCTTCAGCGCGGACTCGCGGGACAGCAGAAGTTCGAGTGCGTCCATGAACAAGTCTCCTTCCTGGGAATGCGGACCAACCCATTGGTCACGGCAGCATAAAGCGATCGTGCGCGCCGATCCATCCTCCCGCCGCGGCTCGTATGCCGTCCGCTGCGCAGACACGCCGCTATTCCGCAGCGGACCTCAGCGCTTCTGGATGAACCACCTCGCCCATTCGGTCCGTGTAGGCAGCCTGCCAGTCCGCCGCAGCCAGGACGCATTCGCCGCTGCGCACTTGGGCGAACAATTCGGGACGATCGACCAGGGGCGGCACTGCCCGCCTGTCACGCAAGGCACGCGCGGCGATCAGCAGGCGGCGGCGCGTGCGGGTAATCATCTGGTCGCTAGGCGCGAGGTGTTCGAAGGCGTGATCGACAATCTCGCCCATGCTCTCGGTGATCGCCTGGTCCTGCATCGCGATATGCGTGATGCCGGTGTAGATCGTATCGTTGCGCTGCGTCGCACGGTCGATCAGGTAGTCGTTCGCCGCATTTTGCACCGGGCGCCAGCGGCCGAACCAATCGGTCGTGTTCGCCAGATACTCCGGTAGCGGCGTCGAGCCGGGGATCGGCGCGCCGCCCTTCAGCACCGCGGTGCGCGACGCCTGCTTCCAGGAAAATCCGACGAACATCACGTGCGTGTCGTCCATTGGCACCCAGGCGCGGGCGATGACCCGGTCCATGAAATCGCCTTGCGGGATGAACGTCCAGAACGGAAATGCGAAATGCGCGAAGCGCCAATACGTCTGGCCCTGCTCGGCCGGACGGAAGGCACAATACATCGTGCCCCAATCGGTGTCGCTCACCTGATACTCCGGGGCGCGATTACTCACCTGGTATTGTAGCCAGTTGTCCGCCTCGACCTGGTCCGGCAGCACCGAACCGACATGCAGCCAACTGAAATGCGATGTGTCGATGTCGCCTTCGAGTGCCTGGAGCCAGTTGCATTCGCGCTGCGTGAAGTTCAGCGCCACCTCCCTATCCGGCAACCGTGTGGCCTCGATATCCGGCAAGGGCGGTGCGTCGGCGCGTGAACCCATGTAAACCCAAACGGCACCCGCACGCTCCGTCGCGCGGTACGCCTTGGCACGCACCTTGGCGCTGAAATCCTGGTCCGGCAGGAGGTTCGGCATCTCCAGGCACTGCCCGTCGGTGGCGAACTTCCAGCCGTGATAGACACAGCGCAGGCCGCCATCTTCGTTTCGGCCATAGAACAGCGATGCGCAGCGGTGCGGACAACGGTGGTCCATCACGCCGACGCGTCCCGATTTGTCGCGAAACGCAATCAGCTTCTCGCCCAGCAGCATCAGCCGCACCGGATCGCCGCCCGCCACGAGTTCGGATGACTTCAGGGCCGGAAGCCAATACTGCCGCATCAGATTGCCCATGACCGTGCCGGGACCGATGCGCGTAAGTTCCTGACCTTCGCTTGCGGTTGTCATATATTTCCTCCCGGGCGCCAGGTGCGGGGCGCCCCTATGTCAATACGCTAGGTTGGAGTACGTGCGGCGGTCAATTGGCGGTTCGTGCGTCAGTGCGCGACGGGACCCGCGGCTTTCTTCCATGCGTCTATCCCGCCGTGGATGTGGCACGCCGCGCCCAAGCCCGCGTCCTGCGCCGCCCGCACCGCCATGGCGGATCGCTCGCCGAACGCACAGTAGAACACCAGCCGCTTGCCGGTCGCGGTCGCGAGCTCGTGCAGCAACCCGCCATCCTGAATGTTCTCCTGCAAGTCCGAATAGGGCGCATGCAGCGCCCCGGGAATCGCACCGTGCTTCTCGCGTTCGGTGCGCTCGCGCAGATCGACCAGCACGGCGTCGCGTTGACCCAGCAGCGCCAGCGCCTCCGCCGCGCTGATGGCCCAGCCGAGGCGGGCTATCTCCTCCTGCGCCAGACCCTGATGCATGTTGGCGGGCACGACCACGTCCATCATTTTCGGGTTCGAAAGGCTCAGGCCGTTCATCAGCGCGACGTACTCCTCGACGGATTTCACCTGCAGTCGCGGATTGCAGGCCCGCTCTTCCGCGATCGTACTGACGGTATCGCCCTTATAGTCATGCGCCGGAAACACCAGCGTCTGGTCCGGCAGGGTCAGCAACCGGCCAAAGATCGATGCATATTGCGCGCGGGGATCGCCGTTCTGGAAATCGGTGCGTCCGGTGCCGCGGATCAGCAGTGTGTCTCCGGTGAACACGCGATCCGCCATGGCAAAGCTGTAGGAGTCGTCAGTGTGGCCGGGCGTATAGATCACATCCAGGGCCAGTCCCTCGACGCTCAGCTTGTCGCCGTCCGCCAGGCGCATCGAAACCACATCCACGCTGGATTGCTCGCCCATGACGGTGATGCAACGCGTGCGGTCCCGCAGTGCTCCGAGGCCGGTGATATGGTCGGCATGCAAGTGGGTATCGACCGCTTTCACCAGCCGCAGATCCAACTCCCGCATCAATTGGAGGTAGCGATCGACCTTCTCCAGCACCGGATCGATGATCAGCGCTTCGCCACCGCGGCGGCTGGCAAGCAGATAGGTGTAGGTGCCGGAGGTCGCGTCAAACAACTGCCGGAAGATCATCGTTGCCTCCCTTGTTGCGCCGGAACACTAACCTACCCCCGGAAACCGGCACCAGGAAATTCCTTTCTCCCCTCCGGCCCGGTTCGTCGCACCGGCCCGCCGTTGCGCCTGTTGCGTGATCCAACCCTTGAACTGCCCGCTCCGGCCTGCGAGAAACCCGGCGCCGAGTGGGGGTAAGCCGTGAAGACCAAACAGACATTGACCGAAGGCCAGCGCGCGTATGAGGCGCGCCGGGCGGCGAAGGCCGGCATGAGCCTCGACAAATGGCTGGATTCCAAGCAGCGCCAACAGGAAGCCGAGGCGCGCGCCAAAAAGAAGGTCGCCGTGGCATCGAAACCGCCGAAGAAGCCCGGTATGCTTGCACGCCTGCTCCAGCGCGCACAGCGGCCGTTCGGATCCTGACGGCGTTCATCCCGCCCGCTCAATCCGGCCGTCGATCGCACGACCCCAGGCGATCCTCCCCCCCCCCGTAACGCTCGCGGCGCATGCCGACTGGAGCATCGATCCGCGCAAGCGCTGGGTGGCCGTCGCGCGCTACGACGGCATCGGCTGGAGCCTCGGTGAGCCGCGGCCGGTCGGCGACGTGACGACGTTCCTCGCGCGCCTCCGAACCGAGGCCGAAGGGGGCGCGGTCGCCCCCTGGGCGTCGATCTGCCGCTGGGCGTGCCGCGCGCCTACGCGGCGCTGCACAAGGAATCCGACTTCCCCCATTTTCTGCTCGAGACCCGGAACTGGCCGGAGTTCTTCCAGGTCTGCTCGACCATCGACGAACTCAGGCTGCTACGCCCGTTCTATCCCGCCCGCGGCATCGCCGGCATGACCCGCGCGGCGCACGCCGTGGCACTGGGACTGGGCGACGCCACCGGCCTGTCGCGCGCCTGCGACCGTACCAACGCGGAACGCCCCGCCGGCGCGCCCTTGTTCTGGACGCTGGGCGCGAACCAGTCCGGCAAGGCCGCTATCGCAGCCTGGCGCGACATGCTGCTGCGGGCGCTGGTGGCGGGGAACGACGTGCGGCTGTGGCCGTTCGAAGGGCCATTCCGATCGCTGATGGCACCCGGCGTGGTGGCCATGGCCGAAACCTATCCGGCCGAAGCGTTGCGCCATCTGGGTATCCGATTGAACGTCCGCAAGCGACGCCAGGCCGATCGCGCCGCGGTCTCCGAAGTACCACTCCATGCGATGCGGCGCCTGATGGTCGCGGCTGCTTCGGGGATGGCGGCGGCTGTCGCGAACGGCTTTGGCCGCGACGCGGCGGGCGAGGATCGTTTCGATTTCGTTGTCGGCCTGCTGTGCGTGTTGAATGTGCTCGCGGCAATCGGCCGGATGAGGCGCCGGACGATCCGTGGATCAGGCGCTGGGAAGGATGGGTCCTGGGCCAGACGGCGCTGCCGGCCGGGAGTGCGGCGAAGCTACGCGGGCGAGGTGTTATCGCGAGTCCACCACCGGCGTGCGCGCCGACCCGGCGGTGACTCGCAATGACACATACATCGTCGCAGGCCCTCGCCCGGTATCAGCACTTGTGCGGCTGCGGGACCAACTTCGTCAGCTTGGCATCCATGACAAAATCGCCGAAGTCCATCTGCATGTCGTCGGCAACGCCGTTCTCCCAATAGCGCATGCCGACCTGGTAATCGGGCATCATCGTGTCGGGCTTGCGCTCGAAGAAAGCGAGGCGCACGCGCGTGCTGGGCAGTTCCGTCAGGAACGGCCACTCCGTCTTGAACGGCGGTTTCCAGTCGATAATAGCGATCGATGTATCCTCGGCGCCGCTGTCATCCGTGCCATCGAACAAGGGAAGCGCGAGGAACTTCTTACCCCCGCGCGCGGCGGCGATGATCGCCGCAGTGTGCGCCATGGGAAACAACGTGCCAACCGGCAGCGGCACCGTCGCAGTTTTTGGCACCGTGTAGTGCGCGACGCCCGGGCCGCCGGCGTGTTCCAGCACGGCCTCGCCGTCGGTCTGCGCGGTGATTGCCGAATCGGTCTGCTGCGTCATGTGGAACCGCAGCTTGAGTCCATCCATGGCCTCCCAGGTCGCATAGTCGGAAATCATGTGCACATCCTGGCCGTCGGAATTGGTCACCGTCATGTCCAGGCGCTGACGCACAGCCCAGCCGTCGCACGCATTCAGAACTTCGTATCCCATGGTGCCGCGAGCCGCGATCACGTCGCTGTCGCGCGCGCTGTCGAGCGTCAGGCTGTACTCGGCACGATGCGCGGCGAGCGCGACCGCGGCGTGCGGCGCCGCAACCTCGGCCGCCTGCGCGACACAAATGGGGACGGCGACAAGCAGGACCGCCAGAACGGCAGGAAGGCGCATGGACGGTCTCCGCGTCAGGTTCCGCAACAGGCCAACATAGGGAGCGGCCCGCTGGCTTGCCAGCGATGCTTGCCTTGTCGCCGCGGCCAGCTATGGCGGCGGCCATCCGCGCGGGCCTGTGCCGCGGCGGCCGTGGCTGGCGTGCGGCTCACCCGCCGGTCTTCACCTTCGGGGGCAGATCGAGCCGCAGCGACAGTTCCTTCAGCCGCGCCGGCGGGATTTCGGCGGGCGCGCCCATCATCAGGTCCTCGCCCTGCTGGTTCAGCGGGAACACGATGACCTCGCGGATGTTCGGCTCGTCGGCGAGCAGCATGACGATGCGGTCGATGCCCGGGGCGGAACCGCCGTGCGGGGGGGCGCCGTAGCGGAATGCGGCCAGCATGCCGCCGAAGCGGCGCTCCACTTCGCCGGCGCTGTAACCGGCGATCTCGAACGCGCGGATCATGATGTCGGGACGATGGTTGCGGATCGCGCCGGACGACAGCTCGATGCCGTTGCAGACGATATCGTACTGGAACGCCTTGATGGTCAGCGGATCCTGCGAGTTCAGCGCCTCCATCCCGCCCTGTGGCATGCTGAATGGATTGTGGCTGAAGTCGATGCGGCCGGTTTCCTCATTGATTTCATACATTGGGAAATCGGTGACCCAGCAGAAACGGAAAGCGTTCTTCTCCACCAGCCCAAGCTCGTCGCCGAGACGCGTGCGCACCGTGCCGGCGAATTTCGGCGCGGCGTCGGGTTTGCCAGCGGCGAAGAACACCGCGTCACCCGGTTGCAGGCCGGCGGCGACGCGGATGGCTTCCGCACGATCGGCTTCCAGGTTGCGCGCGATCGGGCCCTTCGGGCCGTCCGCCTCATAGACGATGTACCCCAGTCCGCCGGCGCCTTCCGCTTTCGCCCACTCGTTCAGCTTGTCGAAGAAGCTGCGCGGCTGTGTTGCCGCGCCCGGTGCCGGAATCGCCCGCACCACGCCGCCGGACGCCGCAATGCGCGCGAACAAGCCGAAGCCCGAGCCGGCAAAATGCCGCGTCACGTCGGCGATGCGGATCGGGTTGCGCAGGTCCGGCTTGTCGCTGCCGAATGCCAGCATCGCCGTGTCGTACGGGATGCGCTGGAACGGCGGCTCGGTGACCGCGCGGCCCTCGGCGAATTCCTGGAACACCCCGGCGATCACCGGTTCGATCGTTTGGAACACGTCCTCCTGGGTCACGTAGCTCATTTCGAAGTCGAGCTGGTAGAATTCGCCGGGGGAACGATCGGCGCGGCTGGCCTCGTCGCGGAAGCATGGGGCGATCTGGAAATAGCGGTCGAAGCCGGCGACCATCATAAGCTGCTTGAACTGCTGCGGCGCCTGCGGCAGCGCGTAGAACTTGCCGGGATGCAGCCGGGCCGGCACCAGGAAGGCGCGCGCGCCCTCCGGGCTGTCGGCGGTCAGGATCGGGGTCTGGAACTCGGTGAAGCCGGCGTCGATCATGCGGCGGCGGATCGAGGCGATCACCCCGGCGCGCAGCATGATGTTGCGATGCAGCTTGTCGCGCCGCAGGTCGAGGAAGCGATACTTCAGGCGGATGTCCTCGGGGAACCGCTCCTCGCCCGCGACCTGCATCGGCAGCAGCTCGGCCGCGGACTGCACTATCAGCTCGGCGACGCGCAGTTCGATCTCGCCGGTGGGCAGCTTCGGGTTCACGGTGCCGGGCTCGCGCGGCACGACGTTGCCGGTGACGGTGATCACGCTCTCCGGCCGCACCGTGTTGGCGGCGGCGAAGGCGGGGGAACCGGCGGGGAAGACGCACTGGGTGATGCCGTAATGGTCGCGCAGGTCGATGAACAGCAGGCCGCCGTGGTCGCGCTTGGAGTGCACCCAGCCGGAGAGGCGGGCCTCGCGGCCGGCGTCGGCGGAGCGCAGGGCGCCGGCCGTATGGGTGCGGTAAGGATGCATGACGTGGTTCCGGTGCAGGCGAAGGGCCGGCACACAAGCCCGGGCGGTTCGCGCGAGTCAAGGCGAGCGGTCGGGGGGAAGCAACCTGGGCATGGCCGGCTTTTCGGCCGCGCGCTCCTTGTCATGCCGACCACCGGGTCAAGCGCCCGGTGGTCGGCATCACGGTACGGGCGTCGGTCCAGCCCCAGCCTCAGCGCGACGGCGGAGGAAGCGACTGCTGCTGGACCGGCTGGCTGGCGCCGGTCTGGTTGGTCGGCGGATAGGCGGGTGCATACCCCTGGGGTTGCTGCATCGGACCAAGCCCCATCGACGCCCCCATGGACGCCCCGGGCGGCGGCGGCGGCGCGGCAATGGCGCGGGTGCCGCTGCCGTACCGTGTCAGCACCCCGCGCAGCGGGTCGGCCCCCGGATTGGCCGCCGCCATCTGGATGACAATCTGCCGCGCCGAATAGGGCTGGCCGTAATACGCCTGGTTCCAGTCGCTGCGCAGCGACATAATGCTGCCATCCAGCGCGATCCCGCCGAACAACCCCCGGTTGATCGCGAAAGCGACGATGTCCGGCCCCACTGCAGCGGTGGTGGCGCCGCCGAGGCTGCCGCCCACCGTCGCCACCGCGACCGAGACGTCGGCACCCAGCTTGAACTGGCTGTCCATCACCGCGCCCAGCCCGCGCTGGGTCATGATCATCAGGATCAGCTCGCTGTCCTGGATGCCGATCTGGAAGCCCACGCTGCCGCTGCCCATGCCGTAGAACGCCGGGTAGGACCACGTGCCGTTGCCGGAACGCGCCAGCAGCACGCAGCTTCCTCCGGCGCCGCCGATGATGAAGCCGGCCTTGAACAATTGTGGACAGATCATCACCGCCCGGGCGCGGCCCAGCATGTCGTGCGGATCCTGGGAGACCGCCTGAGACATCAGGTCCTGGACGGCGAGGGTGGAGCGGTCCACCAGGGTTTGTTCCGGCCCCTGCGCGAACGCGGAATTGGCCAGCAACAGAGGCAGCAGAGCGATGAAGGCCGGCAGGAAGCGGCGCATGGAGAATCCTCCTCGAGTCGCGATATTGGAGCTTGCATAGCCCGAATGCCCCGAGTCGCGCGCCATCCCATTCATCCGAGGCAACGTGATGGCGACGATCCGATCAATATCCCGGGAGCTCGTTGACGCAGGTGACACGCCAGCCCTCAGGGTAGCGCTCCAGCCGGGTCAGCGACAGGTTCTGAATCGACAGGTGCAGTGCGTTGTCCGGGCCGATTCCCAGCGCGTGCGCCACGGCCGCCCGGATCGTGCCGCCATGCGTCACCACCACGATGTCCTGGCCATCATGCGTGGCGGCCAGGCGTTCCAGCACGCGCCCGGCGCGGATGATCACGTCGGACATGCTCTCGCCGCCCGGCGGCTTCTCCTGGCCGGCCAGCGGCCAGAACGCGTGCTTGGGCAGCGTCAGGCGCGCGGGCAGCTCGGCGTGCGGCAGACCCTGCCATTCGCCGAGCGATTGCTCGATCAGGCCGGGTTCGACGGCGAGTTCGGCCCGCGGATAACCCGCGTCGAAGATCGCCTCGGCGGTGCGGCGCGTACGGATCAGCGGCGTCACGACCCACGTCGCCGGTCGCGGCAGCCGCCGCGCCAATGCCCGGTACATCGGCCCCTGCTCGAGCAAGGTCGCCTCACACAAGGCCACGTCCATCACGCCATACAGGATGGCGCGGGCATTTTCGTCCACCAGTGCGTGACGGATCAGCCAGAAACGGGTTTCCGTCATTTCATCCCAACCGGCGAAAAAATCGAACCACGCAGCGCGCCCCTTCCGTCATTGCGCGGCCGCTTGGCCGAAGCAATCCCCCGGGGGAGATTGCTTCGGCCCAGCGGCCTCGCAATGACAGAAGGGGGGGCGCCGCATTGGCGTATCACACTTCGACGTGGAACACCGCCTTGCCGCTGACGCGCCGGCCGCGCAGCTCCTCCGCCACCTGTGCGATGTCGCGCCAGCTTCGTTCCGGCCCCGTCTGCGGCGTCAGCGACCGGGCGGCGACCAGCGACACCAGCAATGCGAGGTCTGGCGCGAATTGTTCTTCGGGGCCCGATGTAAAGTAGAAAAAGCTTTGCAGCCGCCCATTCTGCCCGCCACGAAAATCGGCGAAGCCGATCGTGCTGGGTTCACCGGACGAGTTGCCGTACACCACCACCGTCCCCTTTGCTTCCACGAGCTTGAGCGCGGTCGATAGCGAGGCGCCGCCAGCGGATTCCAGGATCAGCCAGAACCTGCCCTGCGCGTTCTCGATGCCAAGCACCACGTCGGACGCGCCCAGCTCGCGCAGCCCGTCCGCACGTTCCGCCCGGCCCGCCACCGCGGTCACATGCGCGCCGGAATGCGCCGCGAGCTGCACCGCCAGATGCCCGACGCCGCCCGCCGCGCCGGTGATCAGCACCCGCCGCCCGAGCAACGCGCCGCCGTGGCGCAGTGAACGCAACGCAGTCAGGCCGGCGACCGGCAGCGATGCGGCCGCGGCAAAGCTGACGGACTCCGGCAGCGCGGCGATCCGATGCGTCGGCACCGCGACGCGCTGTGCCCAGCCGAATTCGTCTGTCAAGGCGACGACGCGCGTGCCGGCGGGCGGGCCGCTGCCGTCGGCGGCCTGTTGCCGAATCGTGCCGCTGATGTCCTGTCCGGGGATCCAGCCTTCCTCGTTGTTGACGAAGGAACGCAACTCGCCGCGGTTCAGGGAGAAGGAATGCACCGCGAGCAGCGCCTCGTTGCGCGCGGGCTGCGGTTCGGGGACTTCGCGAATCTCGACAGGAGCAGGGCCGTTGGGGGTGTTGACCAGAGCGAGCATGTGCTTGTCTCCGTTGGCATGAACTGGCGGCAGAGGCGCGGTGGGGGGTCGAAGCACCCTCGCCCTGACCCTCTCCCGCAAGCGGGAGAGGGAATAGCGTATGGCACGCATGACTGGCGGTGAAGCGATCGTCGATGGGCTGTTGCGGCACGGGATCGATACCGTGTTCGGCCTGCCCGGCGTGCAGGTCTATGGATTGTTCGACGCCTTCGCGCGCGCGTCCAACCGGCTGCGGCTGGTCAACGCGCGGCATGAGCAAACAACGGCGTACATGGCACTGGGTTACGCCTGCGCAACGGGGAAGCCGGCCGCGTACGCGGTGGTGCCGGGGCCGGGCATGCTGAACACCACGGCCGCGCTCGCCACGGCCTGGGGGTTGAACGCGCCGGTGCTGTGCCTGACCGGCCAGGTGCCGAGTCAGATGATCGGCCGCCTGCGCGGCTCCCTGCACGAGCTGCCGGACCAGTTGGCGACATTGCGCAGCCTGCTGAAATGGACCGAGCGCATTGAGCATCCGTCGCAGGCGCCGTATCTCGTGGCGCGCGCGTTCCAGGAAATGCTGTCGGGTCGCCGCAGTCCCGTCGCGCTGGAAATGCCGTGGGACCAGTTCTCCGCCGCGGCCGAAGTGACTCCGCAGGATCCGCTGCCGTTGCATCCCGTGCCGGTGCCGGACCCGTCGAAGATCGCGGCGCTAGCGAAGCTGGTCGATGGCGCCCGCGCGCCGATGATCTGGGTCGGCGGCGGCGCGCTGCACGCGGCAGAGGAAATCCGTGCGCTGGCAGAACATATCGGCGCCCCGGTGGTGTCGTTCCGCACCGGACGCGGGATCGTCGATGACCGGCATCCGCTCGGCGTGACCATTCCCGCTGCGTATCAGTTGTGGAAACAGGCCGATGTGCTGCTGGCATTCGGCACGCGGCTGGAAGTGCCGACGCTGCGCTGGGGCGCTTTGCCGCCGGGCCTGAAGATTGCCCGCGTGGACATCGACCCGGCGGAGATGCGGCGGCTGCGCGTCGATATCGGTATCGTCGCGGACACCGCGGATGCGGCACGCGCGCTGACCGCGGCAGTGGCGCCGCACGAAGACCCCGCGTGGGCTGCGGCGATTGCGCAGGCCAAGGCGGACACCGCGGTCAACATCCGCAAGGTGCAGCCGCAGATGTCGTTCCTGGAGGCGATCCGCGACGCGCTGCCGGAAGACGGCATCCTGTGCGACGAGATGACGCAGGTCGGCTATGTCTCTTGGTTCGGCTTTCCGTTCCATCGGCCGCGTTCGCTGATCACGTCTGGCTTTTCCGGCACGCTGGGCGCCGGATTTCCGATGGCGCTGGGGGTGAAGGTGGCGCAGCCGGACCGGCCGGTCGTTGCGGTCACCGGCGATGGCGGTTTCATGTTCGGCAGCTCCGAACTCGCGACCGCGGTGCAGCACGGCATCAACCTGGTCACCGTGGTGTTCAACAACTCGGCTTACGGCAACGTGCTGCGCGACCAGCATCGTATGTTCGAGGGACGCGACTCCGGATCGCGCCTGCGCAACCCGGATTTCCAGACCTATGCGAAGAGCTTCGGCGTGCCGTCGTGGCGGGTGACGGATGGCGACGGCCTGCGGACCGCGGTGCGGGAGGCGCTGGGCGCAAATGCGCCGGCGCTGATCGAGGTGATGACCGACATCAAACAGGAATATCAGCCGTGGGAGTTCATCTCGCCCGGGCGCGGCTGATGCCTGACATGCATCAATCGTAGTCTCCACCATCCCTTCCGCTTGAACCAGCCACAGAGCTGCAACAAATGGAAGGGAGACGCCGATGCTTGTTTCACGCAGACGCGCCGTTGCGGGCGGGCTTGCCGCCGCCACAATCCTGCACTGGCCCGCCAATGCGGCGGAGTTCGGCTACAAGCTGGGATCGCCCAGCCCGATGGCACGTTCGGCGATGGCGCATTCGGCGATCGCCGTGCGCAAGATCAAGGAAGAATCCAAGGGCCGGCTGGACATCACGATCTATCCGAACAGCGTGCTGGGCGGCGACACGGCGATGATCTCGCAGGTGATCTCGGGCGCGATGCAGATGTACGTGCTGCCGATCGACCTGTTGGCGCCGCGCGATCCGGCGTTCGGCATCTTCGGAGTGGGCTTCGCGTTCCCCGACTATGATCACGTCTGGGCCGCGGTCGATGGCGACCTGGGCAATCTGTTGCGCGCCAAGGCGGAGGCCATTGGGCTGTATTGCTTGCCCACCTCGTTCGACCACGGCTATCGCCAGATCACCACGCGGACCAAGCCGATCAACGGTCCCGCCGATCTGCGAGGCTTCAAGATCCGCCTGCCGGTGGCGCCGCTGCTGATTGCGTTGTTCCGGCACCTCGGCGCGTCGCCAACCGCGATCAACTTCAATGAGGTGTACAGCGCGCTGCAGACCGGCGTGGTGGACAGGCAGGAAAATCCGCTGGTGCTGATCGATACCGCGAAGCTCTACGAAGTGGAGAAATACTGCAGCATCACCAACCACGTGTGGGCCGGCTTCCACATGTCGTTCAATGTCGCCGCGTGGAAGAAGCTGCCGCCCGACCTGCAGGAGATCGCTCGCCGTAACTTCGCCGAGCAAGCCATCGCGGAGCGCGCCGATTTCGTGAAGATGACGCAGATGGAGCAGCAGAACCTGGCATCGAAGGGGCTGACGTTCAACAAGCCTGATACGCAGCCGTTCCGTGACGTGCTGCGCAAAAGCGGCTTCTATCCCGACATGAAGAAGACGACCGGCGATCAGGCTTGGTCGCTACTGGAGAAATACGTCGGCGTTCTCGCGTGAGCGTGGAAATACAGCCGCTTGCGGCGGTGGAGGCCGCGAAATGGAGCGGCGTCCGCCGTACCGCAACGCTGCTGGATCGTGCCATCGGCACCGTGTGCGAAGCGATCGGCGCCGCATTGGTGCTGGCAGAGGTCGCGATCCTGTTTGCCGGTGTCGTGTCGCGCTACGTGTTCGACAGCCCGATCTTCTGGACCGACGAACTCGCGAACTCCCTGTTCTTGTGGCTGGCGATGCTCGGCGTGGTCGTCGCGTTGCGCAGCAATGCGCATATGCGGCTGACCACGCTGGTTGCCTGGCTGCCGCCGATCTGGGGCCGGCGGTGTTCGGCCACCGCGTCGCTGGTGGTGATCGCGTTCGTGCTGGAGATCCTGCTGCCGGCGCGGGATTATCTGTCGCAACAGAGCTTCGTCACGCTGATCTCGCTGCAAGTGTCCGACGGCTATCGGGTGGTGGCGATCCTTGTCGGAATGAGCCTGTCCGCGATCATTGCGCTGTTGCGGCTGCTGGAGACCACCACGCCGAAGACCCTGGCGCTCGGCCTGGCGGTGGTCGGCGGAGTTGCTGCTGGGTTGTGGCTGACGCAGCCGGTGCTGGTCGCGATGGGGTTCGGCAGCCTGGTGATCTTCTTCGTCGTGCTGGTCGCCGTCTGCGTCGGCATCGGCGTGCCGATCGCCTTCACGTTCGGCATCGCGACGCTGTCGTATCTCGGGCTGACCAGCGACCTGCCGCTGTCGATCGTGGTCAACCGTATGGACGAGGGCATCTCCAACCTGCTGTTGCTGTCGGTGCCGATGTTCGTGTTCCTCGGCCTGCTGATGGACATGACCGGCATCGCGCGGGTGATGGTGAACTTCCTCGCCGCACTGGTCGGGCACGTGCGCGGCGGACTGCAATACGTGCTGCTGGGCGCGATGTACCTGGTGTCCGGCATTTCCGGTTCGAAAGCCGCCGACATGGCCGCGGTCGCGCCGGTGTTGTTCCCCGAAATGCGCCGCCGCGGCGCGCATCCCGGCGAACTCGCATCGCTGCTCGCCGCCTCCAGCGCAATGTCGGAGACCATTCCGCCAAGCCTGGTGCTGATCACCATCGGCTCCGTCACCAACGTTTCCATCGCGGCGCTGTCTACCGGCGGACTGTTGCCGGCGGCGGTGGCGGCACTCAGCCTTGTTGTCGTATGCTGGTGGCGTTCGCGCCGCACCGACGCCGGCGGCGGCAAGCGCGCGCCGGCATCGCAAATGGCGCGCACGTTCATCATCGCCATACCGGGCCTGACGCTGCCGTTCGTCATCCGCTACGCGGTGATCGACGGCATCGCCACCGCGACTGAAGTGTCAACCGTCGGCGTCGTCTATACCGCGTTCCTTGGACTGCTGGTGTACCGCGAATTCCCCTGGCGCCGCATCTATCCGATCCTGGTGGACACGGTGGCGCTGACCGGCGCGGTGATGCTGATCATCGGCACGGCAACCGGCATGGCCTGGGCGCTGACACAGTCCGGCTTTTCGCAATGGCTGGTGGCCACGATGGCGTCGGTGCCGGGCGGCAAGGCCGGGTTCCTCGCGATCAGCATTGTCGCGTTCATCATCCTCGGCAGCGTGCTGGAGGGCATTCCCGCGATCGTGTTGTTCGGTCCCCTGCTGTTTCCCGTGGCGCGCGCGATCGGCGTGCATGAAGTGCACTATGCCATCATCGTCATCCTGGCGATGGGCATTGGGCTGTTCTCGCCGCCGTTCGGGGTGGGATTCTATGGGGCGTGCGCGATCGGGCGGATTCCACCTGACGATGCGTTGTGGCGCATCTGGCCGTATATCGCAGCGCTGATCGTGGCGCTGATCCTGGTCGCGGCGTTTCCGTGGCTGTCGATCGGGTTCCTGTGAGGACACCCCGCGCAACGTTGACTTGTGCGGGGGGTGCCGAATGGAGTGTCATTGCTAGGAGCAAAGCGACGAAGCAATCCCGTGCGTGACAAGCGGGCGCTCATCACGAACGAGATCGCTTCGTTGCTTTGCGCCTCGCAATGACAGTCTCGATAGGCGCCGGTCATTCGGCGGTTTGATAAGTCAATCGCGGACCCACTCGCGCCATAACAGCATCAGCGCCGACATCAGCGCCGGCCCGAAGAACAGGCCCAGCAATCCCCATACGGCCACTCCGCCAAGGATGCCGAGCAACACCCACAGGAACGGCAACCGCGTCGCGCCGCCGATCAGCACCGGGCGGATGAAATGGTCGGCGGCGAATGTCACCAGCAAGCCGGCGGCGAGCACGACGACCGCGGCGATGACCGTACTGTTCGCCAGCAGCGTCAGCGCCGCGATGCCGAACATGACCGCGGCACCGAACGGAATCATCGCGGAAAGTGCTGTCAACACGCCAAACGTCGTTGGATGCGGCACGCCGGTCAGGGCATAGACGATGCCGAGCACCAGTCCCTCCCCCAGCCCCACCAGCACGAGCCCATCGACCGTGCCGTGCACGGTAGCGACCATGCGCGCGGCGATCCGTTCTCCTGCCGGACCAAAAGCGCGGCCGCTGGCACGCCGCATCTGGGCTGCCAGCCGATCGCCGTCGCGCAGCAAAAAGAACAACGTGAGCAGTGTGAAGCCAAATAACAGGACGCGATGGAGAAGCTGCGCGCCATACAGCCTGGTGGCGGAGAGAAGGTTGCTGCGACCAACCTGGTGCAGCAGGTCGGAGGCGCTGCCGGGGTTGCCGAGATTGTTGGCCCACCACGCGCTTGCGCTTCCCGCGCCGATCGGCAGTCTGGCAAGCCAGCCCGGGGCCGGAATGCCGCTGCTGCGCATGTCGTCGATCCATCGGATCAGGCCGTGTGCCTCGCGCGCGAGCTGGACAGCGACGAGCGCGAGCGGCAGCAGGAATAACAGCGCAATCCCCAGCGTAAACAGCGACGGCATCAGCAGATTGTGGCGGCGTGGCGGAAAGCGCGTTACCGCGCGCCGATACAGCGGCCAGATGGCAATGGCGATGATGCAGGCCCAGACCAGCGCCGGCAGGAAGTCGTGCAGCGTCCAAAGGCCAAGCAGCGCCAATGCCGCCGCAAGGGTCGCGAGAGCGATCTGCTGCGGCCGGGTCTCGTTGAATTCCGGGGACAGGTTCCCGTCGGGGGATATCATTGGGGGTTTCCGTGGGGGCGCGCTCAGGATGAAACGAGCGTGGGCTGGCGGCAAGGCGAATCGGCCTGGCTGAATCGGCCTGGCCGGGGCTTGCGACACGCCGGTACTGCGATACGCCGATACTGCGGCGCGTGCTACTCCGACGCACTTTGACGGGCGGCAGCGACGCACGCTCGTCGCCATCGCCGAGGGGCCCCGCCAGGGTCTATATCGGGGAGGCGGTCAAACAGCGCTGCTCCGATGGTGTCGGCTCGCCACGTGAAGCGGCGTGCCTCACTGCCGGAAGTGCGGAATGACCCCTTCGCACATCATCTGCAACGAATTCATCACCCGCTGCGGCGGGATGCGCATGCCGCAGTTCATCTCGGCCAGGATGCCGGCCAGCCCGAGCTCTTCCTGCAATTGCGACAGCCGATCCGCCACCATGGCAGGCGTGCCGACAATGACCTTGCTGCGCAGAACTTCGTCCCAGGTAATATGCTGCAACCGCTGGCCGCGTTCCGCACGATTCTCAATCGCGCGCGTGCCTTCCGCGGTTGCTGATTCCTCGATGCGCTGGCCAAGATACCGATAGAAATACGTGATGCTTTCTTCCGGCTCGGACAGCGCCTGGGCCTCCGTCGCGGCGACATAGACCGGCACACGCAGATAGACCTTGCCATTGCCCGGGTGGCCCGCGTCGGCCCAGTTCTTGCGATAGGACCGCAGATTCGGCACCAGCTCATTGAGATTGCCGAGCCGGGTCGCGACAAAGATCGGTATCCCCTGCGTGCCCGCCGACTCAAACGTATCAGGGCTGTTCGCCGCAATCCGCAGCTCCGGATAGGGCGACTGGTACGGCTTTGGCGTCACGCACACATTGTTGAAATTGTAGAACCTGCCCTCGAAGGAAAAGCGCTCCTGCGTCCAGGCCCGCTTGAGGATCTCCATGACCTCGACAAACCGCTCGCGGCTTTCGGCGTAAGAGATGCCATAGGCCTGATAGGTGCGCGGGAAGCCGCTGCGACCAACGCCCATGATCAGCCGGCCATGGCTGATGTGATCGACCGTTGTCGCTTCCTCGGCGATCCGCACCGGATGGCATAGCGGCAGCACCTGCACCGCAATGCCGACCTTCATCCGCCTGGTGCGCGTGGCAATGGAGCTGGCAATGCTGAGCGGCGCCGACAGCACCGACCGCTCCGGCGCGCTGTGCAGCTCGGCCAGCCACATCACGTCGAGCCCGCTGCGTTCCGCCGCATCGACTTGCTCGAAGGACGTAGCGAACGCCTCGGCCTCGCTCTGGCCGGGCATCCGTTGAAACTCATGGAACATACCGAATTCCATCACCGCTCCTCCCTGGAGGGCCACGCGTCGTAATCGACGAAATTTTCCGCGATTACCGAAAGCAGCGCAAGCCCCATGTCACCATGCCATTCCGGCATGGCGCGAACCCGCCTTTCATGCCCCCCGCAATGACACTCAGGTCGGGTCAGCTCAGTAGCCGCGCGCGATGTCGAACAAGTTGGGCAATGGGCGTTCGTCGCGCCAGGCGCGCAGGTTCTTCAGGAAGATATCAAGGCTGCGAGGATTGTAAGTGTTCGGATCGTCCGCCGAGGTGTGCGGACTGACAATCAGGTTGCGGGTCGTCCACAAACGATCGCCGGGCGGAATTGGCTCCGGCGTGAATACATCAAGCACCGCACCCGATAAATGCCCGCCGTCCAGCAAATCGCAGACAGCGTCCTGGTCCAGCAGCTCGCCTCGCCCAATGTTCACAATCCCCGCACCGGGCGGCAAACGCGCAAGGCGGTCGCGATCCAGCAGCCCGCGCGTGCGATCGGTCAATGGACACGCCAGCACCAGGTAATCGGTCCGCCGCAACACTTCGTCCAGTCGATCGGTTCCCAGCACATCGGCGCAATCGGGATGCGGCGACGGATTGGCACGAATGCCGGTCACGTGCATGCCGAATTGCGCGCCATGATGCGCCGTGGCGCCGCCAAGCGTGCCGAGCCCGACCACCGTCAGCCGTTTACCCTCAAGCACCGTACCCCACAACTTCTGCCAGCGGCCGGCGCGTTGATGTGTCACCATTTCGGGCACGCGGTTGCTGAGCATCAGTACGGCCATGATGGCAAATTCGCCGGATTTGACGGCGTGCGTGCCGCGATTGTTCAACAACATCACGCCGGGCGGCAGCCACTCGAACGGCGCCAGTTTGTCCAGGCCCGCGTTGGTCACGAACAGCAGCTTCAGGCGGGGCGCGAGGCAGGGGAATTGGGCGCGGACAACGCTGACGTCGCACACCAGGGCTTCGGCGTCTTCCATCGCGTCGATGCAGTCGGCCGCAGTGTCGCCGATGGTAACGACGTGGCCTTGCGCGATGTCTGGGGCCCGCGCCGCGGCGGCCTGCCACATGGGCATGGAGAAGTTGAACAGCGGGCCGTCAGGCGGGTTCTGGATGTGAATGCGCATGGGCGGGAAGCTTGCATCAGATGGTCACGACTTGCCATTCCCGGGCGCGCCGCGGGCTTGACTTGCACTGGCGCCACGGGCCTCATCCGGGCAACCGGAAGCCAGCAAATCCACCCAGGGAGCCGTGAATGTTCATTCGCAATGCCTGGTACGTCGCCGCCTGGTCCGATGAGATCGGCACCGCACCGCTCGCGCGCCGCATCTGCAACGAGCCTGTCGTCTTGTTCCGCGACGAGCGGAACCACGCCGCGGCGCTGCTCGACATGTGCTGTCACCGCGGCGCACCGCTGCATATGGGCGCGGTCGTCGGGGCGGGTCTGCAATGCGGCTACCACGGGCTGATCTTCGATCGTTCCGGCGCCTGCGTGGCCGTGCCAGGCCAGGACCACATCCTGCCCCGCACCCGTGTCCGCAGTTTTCCGGTGGTAGAGCAAGACGCGTTCGTGTGGATCTGGATGGGCGAACCGGCGAAGGCGGACCCGGCGACGATCGTCCCCTGGCCGTACCATAACGACCAGAAGAACTGGCCGCACAAACACACGATGTATCCCATCAAGTCCGCCGCCATGCTGATGGTCGATAACCTGATGGACCTGACGCATCTCGGCTACGTCCACGCGTCCACGATCGGCGGCAACCCTTCGCAGCACGTGGAGGCAAAGATGCAGACCGAGCGTACGCCGCTCGGTCTTAAATTCACCCGCTGGATGCTGAACTCGGTGCCGCCGCCGACCTATGTGAAAGCGGTTGGTTTCCAAGGCCGCATCGACCGCTGCCAACGCTTCGAATTCATCGCGCCGGGTGCGGTGCTGCAATGGACCGGCGCCGGTGAGGTCGGGGCCTACCGCGACGGCGACACCAGCAACAGCAAGCTGCAATTCCGCTTGTTCCACGGCCTGACGCCGGAGACCGAGACAAGCTGTTTCTATTTCTGGTCCAGCGCCAACGGCTTCCGCCAGGACGATCCCGCCACCACCGAGCAATTGTTCAACCAGATCGGTGCCGCGTTCCTGGAGGACAAGACCGTGGTCGAAGGCCAGCAGGCGCGTTTGGAGGAGCTCGGCGAGGGCGGGCTGGTGGACATCGCAACCGATGCTGCTCGGCTGCACATGCGGCGTACCGTCCAGCGGCTGCTGGCCGACGAACAACGGCCGCAGCCCTACGCGGCGGAATGATACCAGCCGCTCGAACGATCGACTGTTGCGGTGGCTGTTGCCGTCGCCTTCGACAGTGTCATTGCGAGGAGCGAGGAGCGCAGCGACACACTGTCATTGCGAGGAGCGAAGCGACACACTGTCATTACGAGGCCGCTTGGCCGAAGCAATCCCGTTCGTGACGAGCTGCCGGCGGCTCGTCACGAACGAGATTGCTTCGGCCAAGCGGCCTCGCAATGACAGAATGTCGCCGTTTCATCCAGTGCGGTTCAGCCGCCAGGCTGGTGGGGAACTCGCAATGACAAACCAATCAGCCGGTATCCCGCGGCAGCGATGCAAACGCCCCTTTCGCCACCCCGAACATCACCCCCCGAATCGGACAGGCTGCCGCTTGCGTCCCCAATTTCCGGGCGTCGCGTCGAACACGCCGGCCGCCGCGGTGCCGCAACGCCGGCAGCTTCCGTTTGCATCCAGGCCCCATTCGCCCAACTCGTACCAGTCCCGGCCGATCAGCAAGCCGCCGCAGCCGTGGCACCACGTGCTGCCGCCAGCCGGATCATGGACGTTGCCCGTGTACACGTACCGCAGCCCGCGCCCCATCGCGATCGCCCGTGCGCGCGTCAATGTTTCAGGCGGCGTATGCGGCGTATCGCGCATGCGCCAATCGGGGTGGAACGCGCTGAAATGCAGCGGCACGTCCACGCCAAGTTCCGCGGCCACCCAACTCGCGAGTGCACCGAGCTCCGCGTCGCCATCGTTCTCGCCGGGAATCAACAGCGTGGTGATCTCCAGCCAGACCTGCGTCTCGTGCCGCAGCCAGATCAACGTATCGAGCACGTCGGACAGATGCCCGCCGCACAAATTGCGGTAGAAGCCTTCGGTGAACCCCTTCAGATCGACATTCGCCGCGTCGATGTGGCGATAGAAGTCGCCACGCGCCTGCTTTGTGATGTAGCCGGCGGTGACCGCGACTGTCTTTAAGCCCGCTTCGTGGCAGGCGATGGCGGTATCGACCGCATATTCCAGGAAGATGACCGGATCGTTGTAAGTGAACGCGACGGATCGGCAACCAAGTTGCCGCGCCGCATCGGCGATCTGCGCGGGCGCGGCGCTCTGGTTCAGCTTGTCGGTCTCGCGCGCCTTGGAGATGTCCCAGTTCTGGCAGAACTTGCAGGTCAGGTTGCAGCCCGCCGTGCCGAAGGAGAACACCGGCGTGCCGGGAAGAAAGTGGTTCAGCGGCTTCTTCTCGATCGGGTCGATGCAGAAGCCGGACGAACGCCCATACGTCGTCAGCACGATCGCGTCGTCCTGGCGCGCGCGCACGAAGCAGAGGCCGCGCTGGCCTTCGTGCAGCTTGCAGAACCGCGGGCACACGTCGCACTGGATCCGGCCGTCCGGCAGCGCGTGCCAGTAGCGGCCTGGGAAGAGCGTGCCTTCTAACGCCGTATCCATGGCTGGCAGTCTGCCGCAAATCCGTGGCGAAAGCACGCGCGGTTCCACTGCGGTGGCGCGTCGGCCATCGCCGCAAGCTCCGTGACTATCCCGGCGCAGGCGTGGAG
>DASXFW010000355.1:0-43457 GCA_036489395.1 Acetobacteraceae bacterium
GTCTGTCATTGCGAGGCCGCTTGGCCGAAGCAATCTCCCCGGGGAGATTGCTTCGGCCAAGCGGCCTCGCAATGACAGGATGCCGCTGTCGTCGAAATGACAGGGGGGCAACCCGCCGGCCGGTGGCAACGCGCAATGACAAACGAAACGCCTGAAAGACCAGCATGGGCATCCTGATCATTCTCGGCTCGCTGTTCGTCTGCTTCGCCGTAGGCATGCCGATCGCGTACGGTCTCGGCCTCGCCGCGCTCGCCGGCGCGTGGTGGGCCGGCATTCCGCCTGCCGCGGTGATGCTGCAGATCTCCAGCGGCGTCAGCAAATTCGCCATGCTGACCATTCCGTTCTTTGTCCTCGCCGGGGCGATCATGGCCGAGGGCGGCATGGCGCGCCGCCTGGTCGCACTCGCCAATGCGCTGGTCGGCATCGTGCGGATTCGCGGCGGCCTGTCCGTGGTGAACGTGCTCGCAACGACATTCCTCAGCGGCATCTCCGGCTCCGCCGTCGCAGACACATCGGCGATCGGCTCCGTCATGATTCCGCAGATGGAGGCCAGCGGCTATCCGCGCGTCTTCGCCACCAACGTAACGATCACCTCGTCGGTGCAGGCGCTGCTGGTGCCGCCAAGCCATAACGCGGTGATCTATTCCCTCGCGACCGGCGGCACGATCTCCGTCATCAGCCTGTTCATGGCCGGCGTCATGCCGGGTCTGCTGCTGGGCCTTTCCATCATCGTGCTCTGCGTCGTTCTCGCCTACCGCAACGGCCATCCGCGCGGCGAGGCGGTGCCGCTGCGCGTGGCGGCGAAAGTCGCGTTCGATGCGCTGTGGGGCCTGATCACCATCGTCATCATCATCGGCGGCATCCTCGGCGGCGTGTTCACCGCGGTGGAGGCCGGCGCGGTCGCCTGCGTCTGGGCGTTCTTCGTCACCATGTTCGTCTATCGCGACTACCGCTGGCGCGATCTGCCCGTGCTGGTGCATCGCACCTTGCGCACGGTGGCGATGGTGATGACGCTGATCGCGTTCGCCGCCGGCGTCGGCTACATGATGGCGCTGATGCAGATGCCGGCGATCATCACGGCGTTCTTCCTCACGCTGTCGCACGACAAATACGTCATCCTGATGCTGATCAACGTGATGCTGCTGGTGCTCGGCTGCTTCATGGACATGGCGCCGTCGATCCTGATCTGCACGCCGATCCTGCTGCCCGTCGTGATGAACTTCGGCGTCGATCCGGTGCATTTCGGTATCATCATGATGCTGAATTTGGGCATCGGACTGTGCCATCCGCCGGTCGGATCGATCATCTTCGTCGGCTGCGCCGTGGGTAAGGTGCGCATGGAGGACGTGGTGAAGCAGATCTGGCCGTTCTATCTGGTAATGTTCGGGGTGTTGATGCTGGTGACGTATGTGCCGGCGATCTCGCTCTGGCTGCCGCACGCGCTGCATCTTTAGCAGCGGCAGCACGGGCATCGCCGCGCAACGACGGCCGAGCGCTCGACAACGCGGCCTCGCGTCGCGCAGTCTCGCACCTGCATGGTGAGGGACGCCAGAACATGAACGCAGAGCCGCAGGTCCTGCTGCCCGAATTGCTCGAGGCGCAGGCCACCGGCCGCATCGCGGAGATCTACGGCGAGATCCGCCGCTTTTCCGGCGTGCCCTACGTGTCGTCGCTGCAGCGCTACCTCGCGACGTTGCCGGGCGCGCTGGAATGGGCGTGGGCGGCGCTGCGCCCGGCCATGGTGTCGGGCGCGATTCCGGAGACCGGCTGGCGCCTGGCGCGCGATATCCGGCTGCCTCCGGCCCAGCCCGTCACGCGGGCTGCCGTGCGCCAGTGGGGCCTCGATGCTGCGAGCCTGATGGCCATTCGCAACATCGCAGCGAATTTCGTCCGCGTGTCGCCGGTGAACCTGACGATGGGCGCGTGCCTGCGCTGCGTGCTGACCGGGCCCGCACCGTCCGGTGCGGGCTTCGCAGCGGACTGGACGCCGCCGGCACCGCTGCCGCCGATGCCCGGCAACGTCGATCCGTCGGCGCTGCCCGATGCGGACCGCGCGGTGCTGATGCGCTTCGCGACGGAACTGGACGGCGCGCCGTTCATTCCGGCACTGTATCGCCAGGTCGCGCATTGGCCGCGCGCGCTGGCGTGGCTGGCGGATGAACTGGGACCGCGCTTCGCCGCACCGGAAACCGCCGCCATGCGCGGCGCCTTCCAGACCGCGGCGCGGAACGAGGCGCCCGCCATCGTTGCCCGGCTGCCTGGCCTGCCGCCCGGTGAACCGCCCGGCACCGAAACGACACGGCGTATTCTGGCCGCGGTCGATCGATACGCCGGGACCAGCCCGGAGATGACGGCATTCGGCCAACTGATGCTGGATGCTCTGCCAACGGCCGAAGCTATGTAGTGTGCTCCCTGTCACTGCGAGTTGCCACCGGTCGGCGGCGGCCGACCCGCGTTGGATGAAACGCCGGTCTCCCTGTCATTGCGAGGCCGCCTGGCCGAAGCAATCTCCCGGGGGAGATTGCTTCGGCCAGGCGGCCTCGCAATGACAGGGAGCCATAAAGTGACGGAGACAAACGCCGTGCCCATCTCAGCCACCCAGCATCTTGGCCGCTTCATCGCCAGGTCCGAATGGGACGATGTGCCGTCCGCAGTCCGCGAAGAAGGCAAGCGCTCGCTGTTGAACTTCATCGGCTGCGCCATCGGTGTGGCGCACGCCGAACCGATCGAGGCCGCATTGCGCGTCCTGCTGCCGTTATCCGGTCCGGAGCGCGTCACGCTGTTGGGCCGCAGCGAGCGCCTCGATCCGCTCAACGCCGCGTTCGTCAACGCCATTACCGGCAATCTGCTGGATTACGACGACACGCATCTGCGCACGGTCATCCATCCATCCGCGCCCGTCGCGCCCGCGGCGCTGGCACTGGCGGAACACCGCGAGCTGTCGGGCCAGGCCCTGCTGCATGCGTTCATCCTGGGCGCCGAGGTGGAATGCCGCATCGGCAACGCCGTGTCCCCCGGGCACTACGCGCGCGGCTGGCACATCACCGCGACATCAGGCGTATTCGGTGCCGCTGCCGCCAGCGCGCGGCTGCTTGGCCTGAATGCGGAGCAAACCACGCACGCGCTGGGCATCGCGGCGAGCCAATCTTCCGGCCTGATCGAGAATCTGCCCAATGCGGCGAAGAACGTCGCGGTCGGCAATGCCGCGCGCAACGGTCTGTTTGCCGCGCTGCTGGCAGAGCAGGGGTACACGGCCGCACCGACTGCGATCGAGGGTGGGTTCGGCTGGGCGCGTGCCATGGGGGACGCTCCCGCGGTAGAAGAGATAACCGGCGCGCTCGGCACGCGCTGGGAATTGCTGCAGAACACCTACAAGCCATATCCGTGCGGCATCGTCATGCACGCCGTAATCGATGCCTGCCTGCAATTGCGGCGCGACCATGCGCTGGCCGTGGCGGACATTGCGGAAATAACCATTTCCGGCGACCAGCTTCTGCTGGATCGCGGCGACCGTGTGGTGAACAACGAGCGCGACGCGCGCGTCAGCATCCATCACTGCGCCGCCGTAGCATTCCAGTTCGATGCGGCGGGGCTGACGGAATTTTCCGAAGAGGTGGTGCACGACCCGTCCGTTGTCGCATTGCGCGCACGGACGACGGCACGGCTGGATCCGTCGATGCCGCGCGGCGCTGCGACCGCGACGGTCCGTATCACGGACGGACGCGTGCTGCGGGCGACCGTCGTGCGGGCAAAGGGCAGCGCGGAACATCCGCTTTCTAACCAGGAGATTGAGGCGAAGGTACGCGACCTCGCGCAATATGGCGGCTTCCGTGGCGCGATCGAGGACGTTATCGCGGAAATCTGGAAACTCGATGCACTATCCTCGATCGGCAGCCTGACCGCACTGCTGCGGGCGTGACCGCAAAATTCAAAACTCCCCCTCCCCTTGAGGGAGGGGGTTGGGGGGAGGGGTGCGTACCAGCCGCAGGACCTCGTAAGTACGCACCCCTCCCCCTAACCCCCTCCCTCAAGGGGAGGGGGAACCTTTCTTTCTTTCTTTCTTTCTTTCTCTCTCTCTCTAACTAAACCCGCAACCCCGCGCCACCGCTGCTATCAGCGCCAGCGAATCGCGCGCCCCATCCTGTTCGCCCTTCTCGAAATCCCCCTCGATGCGCGCCATCTGGTTCGTTACGTGTGCGAAGCACAGCACCGCGTGCCCACTTGCGCGGGCGAACGCGTATAGCGCCGCCGCTTCCATCTCGACCGCCAGCGCGCCGTGCGCCTGTGCGGCGGCGATTGCGTCCTCGGTCTCCCGGTATGGCGCATCGGTCGTCCATGCCGCCCCGCGATGTACCGTGATCGGAAGCGTCGAGACCGCGGCGAACGCGCGATCCGCCAGCACAGGATCCGCCTCGGCGAACGTTGCAGGCGGCAGGTAATGATGGCTGGTGCCCTCGTCGCGCAGTGCGCGGTCGATCAGCACGAAGTACGGCGTCGGCCCAAGCAGCTCGATCTGACCCGCGGACGTGACGCTGACCAACAGACGGCATCCTGAAACGAACAATTGCTCCGCCACTAACACCGCGAACGGCGCGCCAACCGCGAGGCCGACAATCCCGATGGACACCCCGGCATGTTCTGTCACGTCCATGTCGGTATGGTAGCAGGCCCAACCAGGCGCCCGTTGCGCCTGTCCCGTTGCGCGCAGCGCGCGTACGATATCACCGTCCGGATCCAGCGCGCACACCGCGGGCACCGCCTCATGTGGCAAGCCGCGCTGGCGGCGTGCCTCCCGCAGCAGATTCTCCGGCTGAAACACCGAGGGCGCGCCATACCGTTTCACCCCCAGGATCGTCGGCGGTTGCCCTGACTCGGCCATGTCTGCTCCATTGCTCCCGCCTTCCATACACTGGCGGACCGGGGGCATGTGAATACGATGCGGCCCAACCCTCTGCACGACGTGATGCACTTCCTCACCCAGCCCGGCTGGTTCACGCCGGTGTTCTGGCTGCTGCTGATCGGCAGCGTGCTGATCGCTGTGGCGGCATGGCGCGCCGATCCCGCGCAGCGCACGCCTCGCGCTGCTGCGTTATGGCTGCTGCGGGTCGTGATCGGCAGCATGTGGTGGCAGCAATCGCTGTGGAAAATTCCGCCAAATTTCGACGGTCTGCGCTACTGGATGCAACAGGAGGCCGCGCACGCCGCGGTCGCGCTGCAAGGCGAGCTGGTCGGCAGTATCGTGCTGCCGAATTTGAACGTCTTCGGCCCACTGGTCTATCTGGTCGAGGTCGCGATCGGCGTCTCCCTGTTGCTCGGATTGTTCTCGCGTCTGGGCGCGCTGCTTGGCGTGCTGATGGGCGTCAATCTATGGCTGGGGCTGTATTCCGCACCAGGCGAATGGCCGTGGACCTACATGTTCCTGGTCGTCATCATGGCGCGGTACGTCGTCGATCCACCGGGACGCGTGCTCGGCGCCGACGTTCTGCTGTGGCAGCGACTACGTGGTGCTGCGCTGGGTCCTGTCCGACTTTGCTGGCTCGCATGATACGGCCTGTCATGGCACCGTACGCAACGCCGGGAGCATAAGAAAGGGCGTCATCGCAACCAGCAGGCTGGCAACCGAGAATCCGATCACGGCGCCATAGCCGCCGGTCCAGTCGTGCAGCAATCCGCCGGTCCACGCGCCGAGCGCCTGGCCAGCGCCGCCGCCGATGCTGATACAGCCGAAGATCGTTGCCGCCGCGCGCCCACGGAACATTTGTATCGCCGTCGCCGACAGCAGCGGGCTGCGCGAACCCAGCGTACTGCCGCAGCAGAGAACGAACCCGCACAACACCCAGACGTTCGGTTCAAGCCGCAGCAGCCAGAGGAAGCCAAGGCCGGTCAGCGTGACAGCGTAGGTCAACAGCACACAGCGGCGGCGGCCGACAACACCGTCGAGCCAGCTCGCCGCAAACATGCCGACGGGCAGCAGCGCGCCGCTGAAGCCCCAGGCGGTGGCAGCGAATAACGGGTCGAAGCCGACGTCGCGCAGATAGGCGATCGCCTCGACCAGGAATGCGTACACGCCCATGCTGGTGAAGAACAGCGTGCAGAACAATCCCCAGAACGCGGTGTGCCGCATCGCCTTCAGCAACGTCAGGCTGCCGTCGAAGTGCGCGGCGGCCGGGATTGCCGGTTGGGCGAACAGCGGGTTGCCGGCACGGATGCGGCCCCAGGGCAGCAGCAACAGCGGCACAAGCAACGCGAGGATGCCGAGGCCAAGCCGCAGATAGGCGCCTCGCCATTGGCAGGTATCGACCAGGAACTGCGACAGCGGAACTAACGTGAACGTGCCGAGCCCGTAGCCGGAGAACACCACGCTGGTTGCGAACACCAGGCGCGGACCGTACCAGCGGTTCAGCAGCGGGGTGTTGACGATGTTGCCGATACAGGTGGCGGCGACGCCGACGCCGAGCCCGATCGTCATCTGCAACTGCCACAGCGATTGGGCGAATCCCGCCAGCGCGAACGATCCGCCAAGCAACGCGATGCCGAGCAAGTAAACCGCGCGCGGTCCTGCGGTATCGAACAGCTTGCCGGCGAGGGGGCCGGCAAGCGCGCTGGACAGCGCATAGATCGAGTAGATCGAAACGATTTCGGCCCGGGGCCAGCCGAAATCCTTGCCGAGCGGCACGACATAGACGGCGAAGCTGTCGGGCAACGCGCGCGCCAGCAGCCCCATGATGAAGCATAATGCGAGCACGCCCACCGCCATGCGGCGCGGCGATGTGTCGGTCGTCGCGGACGATGCGTGTGCGCCCCGACCGATCAACACGCGGCCGATCGGTCAGGCTGCGGCACGATGCGATGGTCCCGGCGACGGGCGTGGGTGATCGGTGGGCCGGATCAGATGACCACCTGGCTGATCTGGATCACCGGCTGGAGGTTCGTGTAGTTCGGAATGTCGGCCATGATCGACGCGGCGTGCGGTGCGAAGGCCGCCTGGAAGTCCGCTACGGAGTCGAAATAAAGATGCCCCATCGCGACATAGGCTGGGGGCGCACCCGGCGCGCCGCCGGCGAGGCCTTGCTCGACGCCGATGCTCTTGCACGCTGCTCCGAGCTTCTGCTGCACCATCGGCATGTGGCTCTTGCAGTAGTAATCCATGTCGAACTTCGCGTTCTCGCCGCTTGGATAGAGCACGCTTACCTTGATCATGCGACTTTCCTCCATGAATGTGCCGCCGGTTCGGCCCGAAGCAACAAGCACGGCTGCCAGACTAGCACGGAGCCAGAGCCTTCTGACAATCGCTGTGTCGCCTGTCGGGTCGCGCCAGGTCCCCTGTCCTGTCGCCGTGTGCGATTGCGCTCCCTTGGCACTGCGTCTGATACTAACCCGCCGAATGCGGCGAGCGCCTGCGACACTGTCATTGCGAGGAGCGAAGCAACGAAGCAATCTCGTTCATGGTAAGGAGCGGCGCATGACGAACGAGATTGTATCGTCGCTTCGCTCCTCGCAATGACATTGCATTCTACACTCCGCATGGGTCAATATTTTCGCGGGTTGGTATGACACTGGTCCGCATAGTGTAGCGCCCAGCTTCCCCACGATGTGGTCGATAATTAGGGGCTTGCAATCGTCTGGATCGGCATGCACATGCAGGCCTTCACTCCTTCGCGGCGTGCCGCAGGCCCAACGGCTGCCAGGAGCGATCCTGGCGGCCCTTGCTTCTTGTGGTCAACGGGTGGACTGCACCCTCGCCATGATGCCGTCCAAATGCGCTTTCAGTTCGGGGTCGGTGTTGAGTTCAACGTAATCGCCTTGGGCGAGCGCTGCCTCGCCGTCCGCGGCGGCGGTGCGGACCGACTCCCAATCGAGGCCTCGGTCCAACTCGATCGTATCGCGCAATGCTTCCATCGCGGCTTCGACAACTTGCTCGGTCGAGGCGAAGTGGCCTTCTCTCACCAGTTGCGTGGCCAGTGCCGCGTCATCCTCTCGCAACGTAATCGTCCGGTCGTCCATGGTGGCCTCCGAAACGGAATGTAGGCCATGCGGTGCCTGGGAACAATGTTAGCGACGCGCAGACCGCAGCCTGTCCCCTACTCCGCCGCCAGCCGCGGGTGCTCTGCCATCGCCGCCGCCATGTGCAGATCCACCGACAGCAGCCGCGACACCCCGCGTTCCTGCATCGTCACGCCATACAGCCGGTCCATCCGCGCCATCGTCAGCGGATGGTGCGTCACCACCATGAAGCGCGTGGCGGTCTCGCGCACCATGTCCTCCAGCAGCGTGCAGAACCGTTCGACGTTCGCGTCGTCGAGCGGCGCATCGACCTCGTCCAGCACGCACACCGGCGCGGGGTTGCAGCGGAACACCGCGAAGATCAGCGACAGCGCGGTCAGCGCTTGTTCCCCGCCGGACAGCAGAGACAGCGTCGCGAGCTTCTTGCCCGGCGGCTGGGCGTAGATCTCCAGCCCCGCCTCCAGCGGATCGTCGGAGCCGACCAGCGCCAGATGCGCCCGCCTCGCCAGCGACGGGGCAATGCGAGGCGGGATGCGTTGCGGGAACGTGGTGAAGGAACGGTGGCGCCGCTTTCCGCTTTGGGCAGAAGGTGCTACAGTACCGTAGCTACCAGGCGCCGCCGTGCCAACTGGACGTGGGACCCGGCCAAGGACGCGAGAAACCGGCGCGATCACCAGGGACTTTCCCTGGCGGACGGGACTCCGGTGTTGGATGGCGATCCCTTGGCGATGTCCCGGCCGGACCCGCATCCCGATGGCGACCGGTGGCAAACGGTGGGCAGCGCAGGCGGCCTGGCAGTGCTGTTTGTCGTCCACACCGAGCCACTGGAGCACGCGGTCGGCAGACAACTCGGTCGAATTATCAGTGTGAGAAAGGCTACGACGCGTGAGCGCAGACATTATGAAGAAGGCACATTCTGAAGCCCTCGCGGCGGCGCGGAATGTCATGGACTCGGAGCAAGTCGCGCGTCTCAAGCGGGCTGCTGCCCTGCCGGACGAAGCGATCAACACGCGCGATCCCGACGCGCCGGAGGTTGCCGACTGGGCCGGCGCTATACGGGGGCGGTTCTATCGGCCGGTCAAAGTGCTCAAAAGTCTGCGGCTCGATGCGGACGTGCTGGCCTGGTTCCAACAGCAGGGGCCGGGGTATCAGACCCGCATCAACCGCGCGCTGCGTGCCTCCATGTTGCGCGAGTTGCGGCGACAGCGACAAGCGACCTGAGACGTCTGCATTGGATCATCGACGCAAATCACCCGGTCCTGGGGTCACCGAGCCGCTGCGTCAGCGCCACAGTGATCTACGCTGTAGGCAAGCGCTGCCTCGATCTTGGATTCCGCCGGACGGATGAGGCGGTGGCGGGCCACGATTTGCGCTACGGCGCTTTCGCGGTCCTGCGGGCCGCCTCGATCCGGCCTGATGATAAACCAGAACAGCAAACCGATCGGCATTGCGAGCACACCAAAGGCTGTGCAATCGACGTACAAGCCTGGATCGGAAGCGACCGACAGGACCGAGGCCAGGCTATGCGTGCGCCAGAAGATATATTGAAAAGCTCAATCCGGATTATCTGCGCAACGACTGTGCGCCGGCGTCCTTCGGTCAGGGAAGTAGAATCGTCACTGCAATCCGCTCCCCCTACTCCGCCGCCAGCCGCGGGTGCTCTGCCATCGCCGCCGCCATGTGCAGATCGACCGACAGCAGCCGCGACACCCCGCGCTCCTGCATCGTCACGCCATACAGCCGGTCCATCCGCGCCATCGTCAGCGGGTGGTGCGTCACCACCATGAAGCGCGTGGCGGTCTCGCGCACCATGTCCTCCAGCAGCGTGCAGAACCGTTCGACGTTCGCGTCGTCGAGCGGCGCATCGACCTCGTCCAGCACGCATACCGGCGCGGGGTTGCAGCGGAACACCGCGAAGATCAGCGACAGCGCGGTCAGCGCTTGTTCCCCGCCGGACAGCAGAGACAGCGTCGCGAGCTTCTTGCCCGGCGGCTGGGCGTAGATCTCCAGCCCCGCTTCCAGCGGATCGTCCGAGCCGACCAGCGCCAGATGCGCGCGTCCGCCGCCGAACATGCGGGTGAACAACGCCTGGAAATGCCGGTCCACTTCCTGGAAGACGGCGTTCAGCCGCTCGCGGCCCTCGCGGTTCAAATGCCCGATCGAGCCGCGCAGCTTGGCGATCGCCGTGGTCAACTCGTCCCGTTCGGCGACGATGCCGGCGATCTGCTTCTCCACCTCGTCCGCCTCGACGTCGGCGCGCAGGTTCACCGGCCCCATTTCCTCGCGCTCCTTCAGCAGGCGCTCGTGGCGGCGGCGGGCCTTGTCCTCGGTCTCCGGCGAGAGCTCCGCGGGAGGGTCGGGCAGCGCGGCATCCACCCCCAGCCGCTCCAGGATGCGTTCCGCCACGGTGCCCCAGGCCTGGTCGGCCTGCGCCGCGGTGCCCTCGGCGCGCACCACGCCCTCGCGCGCGGCGGCCAGCGCGGCCTCGGCGGCTCGCGAGGCACGGTCCGCCGCCGCCGCCTCTCGCTCCGCCACGGCCAATGCGTCGGCGGCGCGGCGATGGGCTGCCTCGGCGGCTTCCAGCGCCTCCAGCGCCTCTGCCCGGCGCGCGGCGATCTGGCCGGGGGCCGCCTCCAGCCCCGCATGTTCTTCCACCGCGGCCGCGTGGCGCGCTTCCAGGTCGGCTACCCGCGTGGCCGCGTCGCCGGCACGCGCCGCCCAGTCCGCCCGTTCGGTCGCGATCCGCTGCCGCCGCGCCGACCGCGCCGCATGTTCGCGCAACAGCGTTTCATGCTCCTGCCGGGCCGCGTGTTCCTGGCCGCGCGCCGCCGTCAGCGCCGCCCGCGCCTGGTCCACGGCAGACCGCAGAGCGTTCAGGTTCGGCAGTGCCGCATGTGCCGCCCGCGCCCGTTCCAGTGCCGCCGCCGCCTCATCGTGTTCCTGCGCCTGGCGCGCGATCTGTTCGTCCACCGCCGCCAGCCGCGCCGCTGCCGAGGCCGCCTGGCCGCGCAGTCCCGCCAGCGCCGTCCGCGCCCGTTCCAGTCGCGCTTCGGCGTCCCGCCGCGCCGCCCGGCAGCGTTGCTCCGCCGCCGCGGCGTCCTGTGCCGCGGTCTCCGCCTCGGCCCGCGTGGCCCGAGCACCTGCCGCGTCCGCCTCGGCCACCGTCACCTGGGAACGCAGCACGGCCAGCCGATTCCGTTGCTGCAACCGCACCGCTGCGGCCGTCGGTGTGCCGGCACGCATCGCGTAGCCGTCCCACCGCCACACGGCGCCCGCACGCGACACCAGCGTCTGCCCGGGGGTCAGAGCCGGATGCCGAGCCTCGCCGGTCGCGTCGTCGTCCACCAGTCCGATCTGCGACAGGGCGCGTGCCAATGCCGCGGGCCCGCGCACCGTCTGCGCCAGCGCCACGACGCCATCGGGCAGGGCAGGGGCGGGATCGAACGGCGGCAGCTCCCGCCAGTGCCGCGCCGCGTCCGGGTCCAGCGCCGACGTGAGTTCCTCGCCCAGCGCCGCGCCGAGCGCGGTCTCCAAACCGGCGGGCACGTCCAGCGCATCGACCATCGGCGGCCAGCGCTCGCCGTCCTTGACCGCCAGCACGTCGGCCAGCGCCTGCGCCTCCGCGGCGAGGCGGGTGCGGCCCGATTCGGCGGCCGACTCGGCCTGCCGCGCCTCGGCCAGTGCCGTCGCGGAGGCCGCCCGGACATGTTCTATGTCCTCCAGCGCCGAGCGGAACTCGACCAGTGCCGCTTCGGATGCCGCTTGCTCGGCTTGCGCATCGTCGAGCCGGGCGGAATCCACCTGCTGCGCGGCGACCCGCGCCCGCTCTTCCCCCAGCCGCCCCGCATGTTCTTGCAAGCGCCGCGACCGTTGCTCCGCCTGCAGCAGAAGCTGCGACACGGACTGGGTGCGCGCGTTGGCTTCGGCGGCGGCCTCGGTGGCACGGTTGGCGTCCGCTTCGGCCGCGCGTGCGGCTTCGGCTGCTTCCGTCGCTGCCGCGGCGGTGGCCGTGGCACGTTCCGCATGGCCCGATTCTGCCTCCGCCAGCGCCGAGTCTTCCGTCCCCAGCCGTGCTTCCGCCGCGGTCGCATCGCGGCGCAGTTGGTCGGCATGCGCCAGGTCGCGCTTCAGTTGCTCCAGCCGGCGCACTGCGTCCGCCAGCGCGGCGCGGGCCCGTGCTTCCTCGGCGGCGATTTGTTCCTGCGCGACGCGGTGGCGTTCCAGGGCGGTGCGGGCTTCGCCTTCGGTCTCGCGCAGCGGAGGCAGTGCCGCCGCCGCTTCAGTCGCCACGGCCGCCGCGGCAGTGGCAGCCTGTGTCGCCTCGGCCACCGCCGAACCGGCGTCGTGCAGTGCGGCCTGCGCCTCGGCCCTCGCCGCCTCGACGCGGGCGCGTTGGATCGCCAGCAACTCCGACTCGGCGGAGCGAATCGCGCCGGACAGGTTGCGGTAGCGGCTGGCCTGGCGCGCCTGTCGCTTCAGCGCGGCAAGCTGGGTCTCCAACTGACCTTTCAGGTCTTCGGCGCGCGCCAGGTTGGCCTCCGCGGCGCGCAGCTTCAGTTCGGCCTCGTGGCGGCGGGCGTGCAGGCCGGTGATGCCGGCGGCTTCTTCCAGCACCGCGCGGCGGTCCTCCGGCCGGGCCCCCACCAGGGCGCCGACGCGGCCCTGGCTGACCATGCCGGACGCGCGGGCGCCGGATGCGAGGTCGGCGAACAAGGTCTGCACGTCCCGGGCGCGGACCTCGGCGCCGTTGACGCGGTAGGTGCTGCCGGAGCCGCGCTCGATCTGCCGGCTGATCTGCAGTTCGGCTTGTTCGTGGAAGGGGGGCGGGACGGCGCCGGCGGTGTCGTCGAGGAACAAGGTGACCTCGGCGACGCTGCGCGCGGGGCGGCCGACGGTGCCGGCGAAGATCACGTCGTCCATCTCGCCGCCGCGCAGGGAACGGGCGCTGGTCTCGCCCATCGCCCAGCGCAGGGCCTCGACCACGTTGGACTTGCCGCAGCCGTTGGGACCGACGATGCCGGTCAGGCCGGACATGATCTCCACGCTGACCGGCTCGGCGAAGCTCTTGAAGCCGGCAATGCGCAGGCGGCGGAAGCTGACGGACAAAGGCGGCTCCTTCTCTCCCTCGCGCTACGCGTCGGGGATCAGCTTGGCGAACGCGTCGTAGGGCATCTCCCCGGCGTATTTCTGGCCGTTGATCACGAAGCTCGGAGTCGAGTCGATACTCCACTTGTCCTGCGCATCTGTTCGTCCTTGCACGATCCAGGCCTTCAGCGCGTCGTCCGCGACGGCCTGGTCGAAGGTGGCGCGGCTCATGCCGGCCAGCGCCGCGGTCTTCCACAGTTCGTCGGTGGAGTTCACGCCCTGGGCGAACGCCCAGCGGTCCTGGTTGGCGAACAGGGCATTGACGAACGGCTCGTAGCGGTCGGGCGGCAGGTAGCGCGCCACCTGGGCGGCGAGCAGCGCCACCTGGTCGAGCGGGAAGTCGTGGTACACCCAGCGGATCTTGCCGGTGTCGATCAGGTTCTTCTGGATGGTGGGGAAGGTGTTGACGGCGAAGTCGGCGCAGTGCGTGCAGGTGAGCGAGAAGAACTCGTCCACCGTGACCTTGGCGTCTGGCTTGCCGACGGCGCGCTCGGTCTCGTGCGGGTTGTCGGCGGCTGCGGCGAGGCGCGGCAGGAGGGTGCCGGTCGCAACAACGGATAGTAGGATTCGGCGGGTCAGGGGCATCGTAACCTCTACATGTGGTAGTTCTAGCGGCGGAGGATCAGGCTGTCGAGGGTTTCCCGCGCGGCGGCCTGGCAGCCATCACGGCGCGTCCCAGCGCGGCCAGCGCCGTGCGCAGCTCGCCGTCCGGCAGGCCGGCGACGGCGGCTTCGGCGGCCTCGATCACCGCCGGCGGGATGGGCGGCCGCACCGGAGCCGGGCGCGGCGCCGGCAGGGCGGTCTGCACGAAGCGCAGCGCCTTTACCGTGGCGCTGCCGAGGTGGGTGTTGATGCGCTCGATCAGCTCTGTGGAGTAGTGCTGTAGCTCCATGGCGACCGGCCCGCTGCACGCAATCGTGAGAGTGCCGGCGGTCAGCCGCTTCGGCGCGCTGACCGAGGCGAGCACCGGCCCGACGATCGCCTCCCAGTCCGCCAGCACCTGGGCCACGGCGGGGCTGGTGCTGCGGAAGGCCGGCCTGACCAGCCGCGGCAGCAGGGCGCCGAGCGGGCGCGGGCCGTACGGGGTCCGCGCGTCCGGGTCGGGTTTCGGTTGCTCTGCCATCATGCGGGAGTCCGTCTGCCGTTGGCGTGATCTGCCCCGTCGGGGCGCGGGCGGCAAGGGTGGGATGGGGTGGGTTGAGGGGGTGGGGGAGCGGCGCCGGGACGCTCGCGGCGTGGGCGGCTGGTTTGCGGCCGTTCCGCTGATCCGACAGGTTATCCGCCATTATTGAAAGCGGACCTTCGCAAGTGCCCTATCCGTCGCGAGCCTGACTCACTGGGTGTAGAGATGCGCCTGAAAGCCAACAAACGCTTCGCGTATTTTCGCGACACCACCAAGCTCCGATGCCGCATCGTTGATCGCCCGGTATCTCAGTTCAAGAAGCTGAGGCAGCTTCGCCTGGTCGAGCTCGCCAACACCTTCCCGGACATATTGCGACAGAACGAAATCGAGAAAGGCCTGGAGCTTCGGGTTGTAGTGCAAGGCGATGAAGGGCCTGCTGGCATCGGCTCGCTCCTGCCTGGTGATTGGCGAAAGCGCGAAGGCGACGTAGGCCAGCACGTCGTATAGATCGCTTTTCTCGGCATCGATCATGCGCTCGATCTCGCGGAGTTGCTCGCGGCCGTAACCCTTCTCCGCCAGGCTATCCAGCAGCGCCTTGCGGGTGTCCGGCTGGCTCCACAAGGCGCGCAGTTCGTCCTCGTCCTTGAACAGCGCGGGCAGCTCGCCGAACAGGCGCGTGACGAACTCGGCCGCGGACATCGGCCTGCCATCGACGCTCCAGAACGTCGTCGCCATCATGTGCTGGATGCGGCGCTCCTTGCCATCGGCGAGCGTGATGCGGATCGTCGCGGGGTGCTGCCGCGGATCCGGCACGGGCGGTTCCGCGGGAGGCTCCGACATTTCGTAGTCGTCCGGGCGGACACGCACGGGTGGGGCGACCGGCTCCATCGGCTCACCATCCCACTCGGGATCGCTGAAGTGCTCGTACGCCTTCACGAAGTCGTAGATCGTGAAGTAGTCCTTGCCCTCAAACAGACGCGTGCCGCGGCCGATGATCTGCTTGAACTCGATCATCGAGTTGATCGGCCGCATCAGTACGATGTTGCGCACGTTGCGCGCATCGACACCGGTTGAAAGCTTCTGCGACGTGGTCAGGATTGTCGGAATGGTCTTCTCGTTGTCCTGGAAGGTGCGTAGAAACCGGTCGCCATCCTCGCCGTCCCTGGCGGTCACGCGGACGCAGTAGTTCGGCTCCTGGCTCGTTTTCATCTGGTTGACCAGGTCGCGCACGGCCCCCGCGTGATCCTGCGTCGCGCAGAACACCAGGGTCTTCTCGCGCTGGTCGATCATGTCCATGAACAGCTTCACGCGGTAACGCTCGCGCGCGGTGATCTCGATGATGCGGTTGAATTCGCCCTCGATGTAGCGCCGCCCTTCCTCGACGTCGCCCTCAGTCACCTTGTCGTCGCTGGTATAGACGTAGTCATCGAGCGTGGTGGCGATCTGCTTCACCTTGAACGGCGTGAGGTACCCGTCGTTGATCCCGTCCTTCAGCGAGTAGGTGTAAACCGGCTCGCCGAAATATGCGTAGGTATCGGCATTCGCCTGGCGCTTCGGCGTCGCCGTCAGCCCGAGCTGCACGGCCGGCGCAAAGTAGGTCAGGATGGCGCGCCAGTTGCCCTCATCGTTCGCGCCACCGCGATGGCATTCGTCGATGACGATGAAGTCGAAGAAGTCGGGCGGGTAATCGCCGAAGCTCGGTGCGGGCTGCCCGGCCGCATCGCGTCCGGTCATGAAGGTTTGGAAGATTGTGAAGAAGATGTTGCCGTTCTTTGGCACGCGGCCCTTCTTACGGATGATGTCGGGATCGATCCGCACGAGCGCGTCTTCCTGAAAGGCGGAGAATGCGTTGTAGGCCTGGTCGGCAAGGATGTTGCGATCGGCCAGGAACAGAATGCGTGGCCGGCGGGTGGGCTCGGTGTCGCGCTTCCAGTCGGCGAGGTTCCACCGGCTCTGGAACAGCTTCCAGGCGAGTTGGAACGCGATGAAGGTCTTGCCGGTGCCGGTGGCCAGCGTCAGCAGGATGCGGTCCTGCCCCGCCGCAATGGCCTCCAGCACGCGCCTGATGGCGATGTCCTGGTAGTAGCGCGCCTGAAAGTAGCCGCCCTTGTCCTCGAACGGGATGGCGGCGAAACGGTCGCGCCACACATTTTGCTCTGCGAACACGCGGTTCCAGAGTTCGTCCGGCGTGGGGTACTGGGCGACGTACTCTTCCGCACCGGTCGTCATATCGACCTGGTAGATGCCGTCGCCATTGGTCGAATAGGCGAAGCGGGTCTGTAATTTCTCGGCGTATTTCTTCGCCTGGCCGACGCCCTCGGTATCGGGCAGGTCCCGCCGCTTGGCCTCGATCACGGCGAGCTTGTGGTTGCGGTAGGTCAGCACGTAGTCGGCGATGTCCTGGGCGGCTCGCACACCCGCGCCTTGCAGCCGGCCGAGGGTTATGACCTCGCGCCTGACACGGCTGGCCTCCACCACGCCCCAGCCCGCCGCTTTCAGGGCGGGGTCGATGAGTTCGGCGCGGGTTTCGGCCTCATTCATGCAATGATTCTACATGAAAACGGTGCATCGATCCACATAGTGGCATGGATCGGCGGACACGATCATGGTTGGAGCTGGCATGGCCGACGTTGGCGACTGAGGCTGGTTCAGAGCACGTCGTCGGGACGCGGCGGTTCTCCGCCTTCACGATTCAGGATGCGGTCGAACGCGTCCATGTCGGCCCGAGACCGCCGCTCCGCGAACTGGTCCGCCGTCGCCATCGCCGATAGCTTTTCCGCCACTGCGACAACGACGAACTGATTGACGCTCGTGCCGTCCCGCTTCGCCAGCTTCTCGACCGCCGCTTTCAGCGACAATGGCAGGCGCAGCGGATAAGTCCCCGTCCTGGTCGTCATGCCTCGATCCTCCTGTACGCCTCCGCCGGCAACAGCAACAGGATGCCGAAGCGGGCGGGCGCATTGCCGTAGTCGCGGCGGTTGAAGGCGACGAGCGCCTGCGCCTGGCCGTTCACCGCCGCTTCCAGCACCATCTCGTCAGCCGCGTCGCGCAACTGCGGCCGCCACAGGAAATGCACCGTAACAGGCTCGGCCAGACCCGCGAGGCCGTCGAGGAAGCGTTCCACATCCTCCCTGGTCAACCCAGCCGCGAGGCGGTGTTCCTCCCGCTGGCAAACGGCTTCGTATTCCAGCAACAGGGGCGTGCTGAGCAGCAACGTGACTCGGCCCTGCCTGACCGCCCGCAACAGTGCTGCCGACGCGCCGCGCGGGCTTCGCAGCGCCGCGACGATAACGTCGGTGTCCAGTACCAGTCTCATATGGCATAGGATATCACATCATATGCAATATTGCAATTCCGGGAGTTGGACCGGCGATGGACGGCCAGGCGCTGGTTGGATAATCGGATGAGCCGGTTGGTTCGAACCGGCCCCTGGACGTGATATCGTGCGGATACCAGATAGCAGGGATGACGCGGCGCATGGACGAGCAGGTCAGCCGGAAGGCACCAAGGACGTTGTCCGAGCGGCTGGATGCCACCGTGCGCGACCTTGCAGCGGGACGCGTTGGCGATGCTGCTGCCGTGCAGCACGAGGCGAGGCGCATACTGGAGATGTTTGAGAAAGGTTCCGATTGCGGAAGCCGTTGATGCGACTGCCTTGGCCTGGCGGCCCCCCCGCCACGGCCGGTGCGAGCCGCGGCCAGGTTTTTTCAGCACGGAGAAAGTGCGGAGAACACTGTGATCACGGAGCAGAAGCGGTTTGCTTCGACGGAAGCTACACCACGTAGTGGCGAAGGCCGTCCACCAGGCGTGGCACGTTGAAGTTCAGCAGCAGACCGACGTGGGTCCCGCTCATGCGCATGGCCGGGTCAAGCCCGGCCACCATGATCCGGTTCGGAGCTGCACCGCATGGATTGGCAGAATGGTGCTGAAGGCTTTGATTTCCAGGATAAGCTCGCCCGCGACGACGATATCCGCCTTGAAGCCGTCGCCGACTTCCGCGCCCTTATAGAGAACCGGAATTGTGACCTGCCGGGCGAAAGCAATGCCTGCGTCTGCCAATTCTCGGCACAGGCGCATCTCATATACGGATTCCAACAGTCCGGGGCCGGTATGGTCCCCGGGCTTGACCCGGGGATGCACCTCGATCGCCAACCCGATCACCCGATCGGTCAACGGTTCCGCAAGAAGCATAAGACGCTCTCCGTGAGCACCGTGCTCTCCGCACTTTCTCCGTGCTGAAAATCTATGAAACGTTAACGCACCGGCATCGCATGTGTGGCCCCGGCAACGCGCCATGCCGGCAGCGACCACAGTGCGGCGGCCCGGGTATGGTTCAACCAGAGAGCGATTGCGATCCGTTCGGCGCGGGTTTCGGCCTCGTTCATGGCCTGGTGCGGGCCTACGCCGCAGCGTGAGCGATGCGCATTTCCACCGCCAGGCCGACTCGTTCGGCCAAGGTGGCCAATTCGTCCACGCTGAACAGGTCCAGCCGCCCCTCCAGCAGTTCGGCCAGGCGAGGCTGTGTCACTCGAAGGCGCTCCGCGGCCCCTGCGTGGTTTCCCCCCCAACCCTCGACCGCCCGTTGGATCGCCAGCGCAAGTTCCGCCCGCAACCGCATATTCGCAGCCTGTTCCGGCGTGTCCGTCAGAGCGTCCCAGACGCTCGCAAAAGTCTGAACTGCTTCATCGCTCATCCGCCTGTACTCCGGTTCACTTGGCGGAACCTGCGCGCCGCCAGTTCGATGTCGCCTCGCGCCGTTTGTTGGGTCTTCTTCTGGAACGCGTGCAGCACGTATATGGCCTCGCGCAACGTCGCGAGGTAGATCACCCGAAACGCCCCGCTTTCGTCACGCACGCGAATTTCCCGCACACCCGCGCCGATGGACCTCATCGGCTTCCAGTCCTGCGGATCCAGGCCCCCCGCTGGACGCGTTCAAGCTGATAGCCGGCCTTGTTCTTCACGGATGTGGGGAAGTTCCGAATCGCCTGCAACGTACCACCGACAAATCGGATCGGCTTCATGGCGCGGCGACCAAGCCGGAATCGCGGCAAAGTGCCGTCAGTAGCGTGATCAGTTCGGTTCCGGTGTCGGGGCCGTTCATTCGGCGGCCTCCGGCAGGGCTGCTTCGGAAATTGCGGTCAATTCACCTGCGAACGCTTTGCGCAGAATGGCCTGTTTCAAATCTGCAAGCGCATCAAGCTTTTTCCGATACGTTGATTCGAGACGTTCGACTTCAACCCGCAGCATCTCTGCCTTTCCGACAATGCGCCCTTGCTCTGCAATAGGCGGGACGGGAACGACAATAGCATTTAGCGATGCCTGATTAAGCTTGGGCTGCGCCATGCCACTTACATACGGAGCCAAGGAGATAGAATTCAAGTAGAACTCGACTATCTTCTGGGTTTCGAATCGATCGAAGCACACAACATGCGCGTGGTTATTAACCCACGATCTTCCGGCAACCGAGAAAGCAATGGGATACGTTCGTGCCAAGAGGTTGGCTCCATCCTCCGAAATTAAAAGGATGTCTTCATCGAAGAGGTGTCCGGATACATGATCTACGATGCCAGATGCACCATAGTAGGGGATCTCCCCGCTCACTCTATCCGACTTCGTTATGGGGACGCGCTTACTATCAAGATTCTCGCAGATATCGCCAAACCGTCTCTCGATCCAGCCTTGACCCTTCTGGGTGAACACTGAACTCAGATAGCTATCGAACAGCTCGCGCGTATTGGCGAGGTTCTTCTCGGTGTTCGCAATCGCCGTGTCGATTCCCTCGAACGCTTCGTCTAGAAGCGCAACGATGCGCTTTTGGTCGGGAAGAGGTGGGATTGGAACAGAAAATTGCCGAATTTCTCTTTGATAGAGGTGCGGCGTTGTCGCTCCATCGATCTTCTCCTGGACAATATTCTGGAAAATTGGACTGCAAAGCGCGCGATAAAGAAATTTCGGATCAACCCCCTGGTTTGCGCGTATAAGAAGCAGGGAGGAATTGATCGTTGCCGGCCCCGGGACCTCGGCGACGATACCCAATTTCCCTATTCCAGCGCCATCCTTGCAAATCAGGATATCGCTGGCCGCAAGCATAATTTCAGGGCTTTCGTCGTACCGCTCCTGACTGATATGGAATGCCTCACTAAAATCCACATAGTCGCCGTGGTTAAGAGAGTGGACAGACGTGAACAGTGGGCCGCTCTTAGTGTATTCCTTCGCAGTTAAGCCCTTCCACCCAATACGACCAGAAAGATATGCGACTTCTCCTAATTTTCTTTGTTCCCATGCCACTAGAAAATTCCCCGAATGCTTTCAAGGATACCGGCGCTTTCCAGATCGAGCGCCACGATCTCGGCGATGATGTCCTGCGGATCGCGCAAGGCGTCTTCCTCTCCCTTGCTGGGGTTCTTCACGGATAGATCGAAGCTCGTCCGATCAATGCCCGCCACATCAACCGTCCACGATTTCTCCGACTCGACGAAGCCCCCCTGCAACGCGACAAACTCCTTCAGGTCGTCGTCATTGAGCGCATTCGTCTTCCCCAGATTCCGCCCCGGATCGAGCTGATAGTACCAGACCTTCCGTGTCGGCGCGCCCTTCTCGAAGAACAGCACGACGGTCTTCACCCCCGCGCCCTGAAATACCCCGCCCGGGCAATCCAGCACGGTATGCAGATTGCAGCTCGCCAGCAGTTCCTGCCGCAACGCCCGCGCCGCCCCATCCGAGTTGGAAAGAAAAGTGTTCTTGATGACGATGGCGGCCCGGCCGCCGGCCTTCAAATGCTTGATGAAATGCTGCAAGAACAGAAACGCGGTTTCCCCGGTCTTGATCGGGAAATTCTGCTGCACCTCCGGCCGCTCCTTCCCGCCGAACGGCGGGTTGGCCATGATCACCTCGAAGCGGTCCTTCTCCTGCACGTCGGCCAGGTTCTCGGTCAGCGTGTTGGTATGCACGATGTTCGGCGCGTCGATGCCATGCAGGATCATGTTCATGGTGGCGATGACGTAGGCGAGGCTCTTCTTCTCCTTGCCGTAGAAGGTGCGCGTTTGCAGCGTCTGAAGCTGGCTGGTGGTCAGCTCGCCCTGGCGGAGATAGTCGTACGCCTCGCACAGGAAGCCGGCGGACCCGAGCGCGCCGTCGTAGATGCGCTCGCCGATCTTCGGCCGGGTCACCTGGATCATGGCGCGAATCAGCGGGCGCGGCGTGTAATACTCCCCGCCGTTGCGGCCCGCGTTCCCCATGTTCCTGATCTTGGCTTCATACAGATGGGAAAGCTCGTGCTTCTCCTTCTGCGAGCGGAAACGCAGCTCGTCCACCAGCTCCAGCGCGTCGCGCAGCGAGTAGCCGCTCTGGAAGCGGTTCTTTATCTCGCTGAAGATTTCGCCGATCTTGTATTCGATGGTGTCCGGCCCGGTGGCGCGCTGGCGGAAGCCCTGCAGGTACGGAAAGAGCTGCCGGTTCACGTAGTCGATCAGGTCGTCGCCGGTCAGCGCGTTGTCATGGTCGAACGAGCCGTCGGCCTTCTTTGGGGCCGCCCACCGCGACCAACCATGGGCCTGGTCGATGATCCGGGTGTACGGCTTGCCGACAAGCTCGGCCTCCATCGCCCGGCTCTGTTCCATGTCGTCGAGGTATTTGAGGAACAAGATCCACGACGTTTGCTCGGTATAATCCAGCTCGGTCGTGCACCCGGCCTCTTTCCACAGAACGTCGTCGATATTCTTGAAGGTCTGTTCGAACGAGCTTCCGCCGTTACGCCCGGGGTTGCGAGTCGGAGGGGCCTTTTGCTCCTGAGGGGCACGGGCGGATGGAAGGGCGGCGGCACTCGGCTCGGCTGCATGATCCGACCTTGCGGCGAGGCTGACGGACCCGCCGCGCCCGCGTCCCTTGGCGATCGTCCCGTCCTCGATCAGCGCGGCGTGGATTCCCCAATACGTGTCGTCCTGCCATCCCAGTTCCGCTTGCAGTTTGCCATTTCCGGCACTGCCGCCGAGCGATTCCAGTGCGCTCACGAACCGGTGGCGCAAGCTTTCCCGAGCCATTCTTCCCCCATGCCGCCACCAGCGCGAACGGCTCGAATATTTGCGGCAAGGCTGGCGCTGTCGCAAGTGATCATTGCGGCGGGGCAGGTGCTTCCTGCCGGGTCCGTTCCGAATTGTCTCCCAGTGCAATGCCTCGTCGATCACCGGATACCGTAGAGGATTTGCCAAGTGGCAGATCATCGCTGCGATGGTCGTCGGAAAGCAGCCGCTCCGCATTCGGCCTGTCTCCGACGGCTGGCCTGCAGTCCAGTTCACGGTCCGCCGCCCGCCCCCCCGTCCCATCTCTCACACCCCCCGCGCCATGACACGCACCGCCATGCCATGCCATATGCCGGTTGTGTCCCTCCCCGCCGATTCGCTGCTGCGCTGGTACGACCGGCACCGCCGCCGGCTGCCCTGGCGCGCCGAGCCCGGCGAGACCCCCGACCCGTACCGCGTCTGGCTCAGCGAGATCATGTTGCAGCAGACCACCGTGACCGCGGTCATTCCGTATTATGAACGCTTCGTCACGCGCTTCCCCTCGGTCGAGGCGCTGGCCGCGGCGCCGCTGGACGACGTGCTGGCGGCCTGGGCCGGCCTCGGCTACTACGCGCGCGCCCGCAACCTGCACGCCTGCGCCCGCGCTGTGGCCGCCGCCGGCGGGTTCCCGCGCGACGCGGCCGGGCTGCGCGCCTTGCCGGGGATTGGCGCCTACACCGCGACGGCGATCGGCGCCATTGCGTTCGACACGCCCGGCGTCCCGGTGGACGGCAATGTCGAGCGCGTCGTCGCCCGCGTGTTCTGCGTGGACCAACCCATGCCCGAGGCGAAGCCGACACTGCGGGCGATGGCCGAACGCCTCGGCACCGATCCCATCGCCATCGCCCGCCCGAGCGACTTTGCCCAGGCCCTGTTCGATCTCGGCGCCACCGTCTGCACGCCGGCCGCCCCCGCATGCGGCGTCTGTCCATGGATGCAGGGCTGCGCGGCACGGCGGCAGGGCATCGCCGGCAAGCTGCCGCGCCGCGCGGCGAAGAAGGAGCGGCCGTTGCGTCTGGGCGTGCATTTCTGGCTGGAAGACGCGGACGGACGCGTCCTGCTGCGGCGCCGGGCGGAGAGCGGCTTGCTTGGCGGCATGGCGGAACTCCCCGGCACGCCGTGGCGCGAAGCCCCCTGGCCGCACGAAGAGGCGCTGGGGCACGCGCCGATGCGCGCGGAATGGCGCAAGGCCGGGCAGGTGCGGCACGGCTTCACGCATCTGGAGCTGCATGTCGATCTTTATGCCGCGCGCGTGGCGCACATCGAGGCGGATGGGTTCCTGCACCACATCGACGATCTCGCCGGCGCGGCACTGCCGTCGCTGATGCGGAAATGCGTGCGCATGGTATCGGCGTCATTGCGCGGCCCCGAAGACCGAAGCGGTCCCCGAGAGTCGATGGCTTCGTCCATTCCTTCGACGGGCCCCCAGTCGCGGTAGCAATTCGTTCGGGACCTTGCGGCACGCTTGGGGGGGCCTTGACCGAACAGTACCCTCGCCATGCCAGAACACTCGCGCGGACTAACGGCGCTCTCGATTCGCACCTGCCTCGTCGCCGGCTATGCCAGCGTCCCGATCACTCTGCCGGCGGTCTGTGCCGATTGACAATGTCCGGAAGGGCACCTCTCATGGCGCGAGGGAGTGAGGCCAGAAGGAAACCTCGAATGAAGCTGCGCCTCGCAACCGCGCGATCGCTTTGCGATTTGCGATGGTACAAATATGCATGTATCGGCCGTGTCGTCGCCGTATGCTTGCTTGTGTTCGTATCGGGGTGTTCCGAAGAGCCTGGAATACCGTACTTGCCTGCTGCCAAAGCTGCGATGGCGCGGCCAGTCGATTTCATACCACCCCAGGGCAAAGTCAGCATCTACGTAATCCGCCCGCGGATGATCCTGGGCGGCGGAGTTCCCTGGCCGGTGCTACTCGATGCCGAGGTGTTTGGGATGCTCAGAATCACCCAATATCTTCAAGCCGATGTGCCACCAGGCGAGCATACGCTGGTGGTGAGCGGCGGCAGCAATTTCACCTTTCAAACCCATGCCGGCCAGAACTATTTCTATCTGGTCGGAGTGTCTCCTTCGACTGGAAATGTGAAGCGGATTTCGGAGGAGGAAGGAAGACCTTACGTAATGGAATACTCACGGTAGGAATACGAGCTGCCAAATGCCTGTCATTTCCGTATTGCGGCCAGGCCCGGTTTTGTGCCTGTTTATCATGATCGCTGCCCTTTCGGGGTGTGCCGCGCCGACGCCGCTCGACGATGCCATCCGAAATCGCGACAACGCGACGGCCGCGGCACTTATCGGCAGCGGTACGGGACTTGACGAGCGGGATGCCAATCTGGCCACGCCATTGCATTGGGCCGCAGAAACTAACGATCTGCCTATCGCGAAGCTGCTGATCGACAAGCGCGTCAACATCCAATCATCCGCCAGAAACGCGGTTACGCCGCTCTATCTTGCCGCCCTTCACAGCAATATAGAAATCGCCCACTTGCTGATCGGCGCCGGCGCCATTGTGGACAGCCCCGACGACGCCGACTGGACGCCGCTGATGGCGGCCAGCCGAATCCAGAACCCTGCAGAAACCGTGAACCAGCCGCGGATGGTGGAATTTCTGCTGGCTCAGGGCGCCAGTCCAAGGGCCAAAAGCGTGGACGGGTGGACCCCTTTGCATGTCGCCGCCGAACTGCCGGATCCGCGTGTGGCGCAAATGCTGCTCGCCAAAGGTGCCGATGTGTCGGCTGTCGGGCCTAACGGTCTTGTCCCTTTGGACAATGCTTCCATCAGCGACCGCCGTGCCACGGCATTCGCGCTCCTGGATGCCGGCGCACATCCGGAAATAACAGCGTTTCGCCCCGAAATTGGCGCCCGAGCGTATCGCTTCGCGGCCGAGTACGCCGAATCGAAAGGCAACACCCAACAAGCGATCGCATATTGGCGTGCCGCTTCAGCGCAGTTTGCCGAAGCCATCGGTAACTACGAAACCTCGAGCAAGGCAGAAAACGAGCGTGGCAACGAAGTCGTCGGTGAGAATTTCGAGCGGGCGCTTCTGGCTGGCTTCCTCGCGGGCCTTGGGCACACCACGATCTTCTACCAGATCGAAAGCCCCGAATACCACTATGCCAAGGCGCGGGTCGCCCAAATTGGGGCCGCCGCATGCCGCATACTCGCCGCTGATGCCGATGAGCATATTCGTCGACTCGGTCAGCCCCACTGAACGACATGTTCCCCCGTCTGGTGAGGTGCCGCCAATACGCGCCGCAGGCCGGGCGACGGCCTGGATAATCTTCATCATCAAGGGGAAGCGAAGGCTTGGCCCCGATCGATCGAATTTCGTGGAGGCATCCGATGGAAATACTTCAGGTATCGCGGCTGCGCCGGTGGCTGGCGATCCTGGCTGGACTTGGCGTTGCCGGTTGCAGCGCACAAGGCCAGGTATATACAGGCCCGGCGCGCCCGTCATCCGAACTGGCTACGATCGAATCGCGGATTCCGTTTCCCTACGCACTCGATGTTTTCGTAGATGGAGCTTGGGTAGATGACGTAAAACAATCCACAGTCCCGCCTGGCAACTACAAGGCGACCGTGTTAGCTGGTCTGTGCCATCTCGATTGGGTAAGCTGGAACGGATCTTTTATACTATCGGCCGGTGACACCGTCAGATTTCATATGCTGTCGGATCCCGGATACGATGGCAATCCGAGCTTTCATCAGCCTCCTATGCTTGTACCCTACACCAATCAACATGGAGAAACCTGCCAACTGCCGGGGTTCTATTTCTCGGTCAGAAATACCAACCCGCTGATCGATGGCGCGCGAGACGGCAGTCTTGGCGAGGTGCGGGAAGCTCTTGCCTCGAACGCGGCCACGAATGTCAGGAACGTCGAAGGCATGACGCCGTTGATGCTCGCCGCCCAGGGTGGCTATTTGCCGATTGTGCAAGCCTTGCTGTCCTCGAACGCGGAAGTAGATGCCCAATCGACCGACGGCTTCACCGCGCTGATGGTCGCATCGCTGGCGCGTCACCCGGATATAGTGCGGGCGTTACTGGCGGACAAGGCGGACGCAAACGCCAGGTCGCCGGGGGGCATCACGCCGCTTATATTAGGGGCAGGTGCCGGCAACGCAGAAGTGGTCCGTGCTTTGCTTGCCGCGAAAGCGGATGTGAACGCAAGGACGGTATCCGGCGGCAACCCGCAATGGGCTCTCGTTTTGGTCCACGAGAGGCCCGAAGACAACACCACGCCAACTTACGGCTACACTCCCCTGATGATCGCCGCTGCCGCGGGACGGGTTGAGGTCGTTCGCGTATTGCTCGACGCTCGCGCCGACATGAATGCCAAAACTGCCCGTGGAGATACCGCGCTTTCTCTTGCTATCCGCAAGAAGCAACATAACGTGGTTGACCTCCTGCGCCTGAACGGAGCGCGGGAATAGGGGCAGGTTCGGCTTAGGATGCGGAACCAAAGAAAGCAGGCGGTGCGCCATACCCGGTGGTGAGACGGGGGAGCGGTTCATGGTCACTGACATGGACGGACCTGTCTCCGGCATGCGCATCGATGCGGCCGGTCCTGGCTGGTCTTGACCCGGCCATCCACGCACGATCGACCGGCGGTGGATGGTCTGACCTGGCCATGACGCGGCGTGGACCGCTCCGGTCAGTCCTGTCAGGCGGCCCGCGTCATGGCCCGACCATGAGTGCCGTCAAACCGGTTGTCAGCGCTGCCCAAACGCCGGACAATGGTTGAGACGGGGGCTGCAAAAACTGGGAGAGGGATCGCATGAAACAAACACTTGCCAATTGGCAAGCGAGACCGGGACACGGATCGCAGTCCCAGCGATGAACGTTTCGGAACCCTTCATCCGGCGGCCGATCGCCACCTCGCTGCTGATGCTTGGCGTTCTGGTCTTCGGCATTGCGGCCTATCGCATGCTGCCGGTCTCGTCGCTGCCCAATGTCGATTTCCCGACCATCACGGTCACCGCCAACCTGCCCGGCGCCAGCCCGGAGACGATGGCCTCGGCGGTCGCGACGCCGCTGGAGCAGCAGTTCAGCGCGGTCAACGGGCTGAGCCAGATGACGTCGCTGTCGGGCGTCGGCACCACCACGATCACGATGCAGTTCGATCTGTCCACCGATATCAACGCCGCGGCGGAGGACGTGCAGACCGCGATCAACGCGGCGAGCGGCCTGTTGCCCAAGGACATGCCGACACCGCCGACCTATACCAAGGTCAACCCCAACAATTTCCCGGTGCTGATTTACGCAGTGCATTCCGACTCGATGCCGGACTACCAGCTCGATCACTACGTGGCCGACGAACTGATGCAGCCGCTGTCGATGGTGCCCGGTGTCGGCGGCGTCTTCATCTTCGGGCAGAAGCAGTTCGCGGTGCGGGTCGAGGTCAACCCGATGGCGCTTGCCTCCCGCGGCATCGGCCTCGAAGCGGTGCGTACCGCGCTTGCCGACGCCACGGTCGATCTGCCGAAGGGCGAGATCATCGGGCCGGATCGCGCGGTGAGCGTTGACAGCAACGACCAATTGCTCGACGCGGCGCCCTATCGCAACATCATCGTCGCCTATCGTCACGGCGCGCCGGTGCATCTCGGCGACGTGGCGACGGTGCTCAATTCCGTGCAAAACACCCAGGAAGGCGCCTGGTACAACGGCATGCCCGCCGAAGGCGTGGCGATCCAGCGCGAGGACGGGGCGAACGCACTCGCCGTCATCCGCGCCGTCAAATCGGTGATGCCGCGCCTGGAGCGCAATCTGCCGCCATCGGTCAAGATCGAGCTGATGTCGGATGACTCCGAACTGACCCGCGCTGCGATCAACGACGTGCAGTACACGATGCTGCTGACGATCGGCCTCGTGATCATGGTTATTTTCGTGTTCCTGCGCAGCCTGTGGGCGACGCTGATCCCCAGCCTCGTCGTGCCATTGTCGCTGCTCGCGACCTTTGCGGTGATGTACGTCGCCGGGTTCACGCTCGACAACATCTCGCTGATGGGGCTGACGATCGCGGTCGGCTTCCTGATCGACGATGCGATCGTGATGATCGAGAACATCGTGCGCCATATCGAGGCCGGCGAGCGTCCGCTCAAGGCCGCCCTCAACGGTGCCGGGCAGATCGGCTTCACCATCATCTCGATCACCTTCTCGCTGATCGCCGTGTTCCTGCCGATCTTTTTCATGGGCGGCATCGTCGGCCGCTTGTTCCACGAATTTGCCGCGACGGTGGCGATCGCGGTGCTGGCTTCGGCGTTCTTTTCGCTGACCCTGACGCCGGTGCTGTGCTCGTTGTTCCTGAAGCCAGAGCATGAGCAACACAAAGGCCGGCTGAACCTGGCGGCCGAACGCGGGTTCGATGCTGTCCTGCGCGCTTATGACCGCGGCCTCGGCTTCGTGTTCCGCCATCAGCGGGCGACGCTGATGCTGACGATGCTGCTGGCCGCCGCGACCGCCTATCTTTACGTCGAGATCCCCAAGGGCTTCGTGCCGCAGCAGGATACCGGGCGGTTCTTCGGACTGGTCGAGACGCGTCAGGACTCGTCGTTTGCGCACACCGCGCGGGCGGCGCTCAGGATTCTCGGTATCGTCGATCACGACCCGGGAGTCGCCGGGGTCTTTCTGCATGCCGGGTCCTATTCGTATAATCCGGGCGAGAATACCGGCCATATCTTCGGTCAGCTCAAGCCATTCGATCAGCGAGCCGGCGCCCAGGCCATTATGGAGCGTCTCCAGAAGGCGGTTCAGCCGATCGTCGGCGCCAAGTTCTTCATGCAGATACCCCAGACCATCAATGTCGGCGGCCGGCTGGCGCGCACCCAATACCAATATACCCTGACCGACAGCGACGCCGACGAGCTCAATCGCTGGGCGCCGATCATGGAAGCGGCGATGCAGAAACTGCCCGAGCTGCAGGAGGTCGCCTCCGACCAGCAGATCGCCGGGCCGCATATCAATGTCGTCGTCGATCGACAGAAGGCGGAGGAGCTCGGGCTGTCGGCGGCGTTGATCGACCAGACGCTGTACGACGCGTTTGGCCAGCGCCAGGTCGCGACGCTGTACGGCGCGACCGACCAGGATAAGGTCGTGCTCGAAGTCGCGCCGCAATTCGCCCGCGATCCGGCAATTCTGCAGCATCTGTTCGTTAGCGCACCGAACGGCAACCAGGTCCCGCTGGCCACCGTCGCCCACTACGTGAGGCGCGTGGAACCGCTGACGATCAGCCATCAGGGCGTCTTTCCGGCGGTCACGCTGTCGTTCAATCTGACGCCGGGCGTGTCGCTCGGCCAGGCGGTGACGGCGGTCGGGCTAATGGCTGATCGATTGCACGCGCCGGGGACGCTGAACGGCTCTTTCGAAGGTACCGCGCAGGCGTTCCAGACGTCGCTGACCTCGATGCCGCTGCTGCTCGCCGCGGCGGTCCTGGTGGTGTACATCGTGCTGGGAATGCTGTACGAAAGTTATATTCACCCGATCACCATTTTGTCCGCGCTGCCGGCGGCCGGGGTCGGCGCGCTGATCATGCTGTGGGCGTGCCATTACGACCTGTCGGTGGTGGCGATCATCGGCATCGTGCTGTTGATCGGCATCGTCAAGAAGAACGCGATCATGATGATCGACTTCGCGCTGTCGGCGCAGCGCAACCAGGGCAAAAGCCCGCGCGAGGCGATCCGCGAAGCATGCCTGTTGCGCTTCCGGCCGATCATGATGACGACGTTCTCGGCATTGTTCGGCAGCTTGCCGATCGCGTTGGGGCAGGGTGCTGGTTCCGAATTGCGCCAGCCGATGGGCATCGCGTTTGTCGGCGGGCTGTTGGTCTCGCAATGGCTGACGCTGTACACGACACCGGTGGTGTATCTGTACCTTGATCGCGTCGCGGTATGGCTCGGCGGCGGTTATCGCCAGCCACGCCTCGCGGGGATGCTGGGCGACGCGGCGAGCACCGACGGGGCGGAGTAGCGATTGGTAGCGGGCACGGGCACCGGCGGCGCTGAGTAGCGGCGGGTGTTGTCACCTTCGCGCATCAACTCAGCACCTGCAGCCCGTGCTTCTGCACGATGGCGAGCAGCTTCAGCGCCATGCCGCTTGGTCGCTTGGAGCCAGTTTCCCACTTCTCCACGGTGCTTTCGCTGGTGTTGAGATAGCGTGCGAACACCGGTTGGCTGACGCGCAGGCGTTCGCGAAGCTGTTTGATCTGCCGCGGCGCCAGTGGTGCAGGCACAGTCAGGCACGACTCGTCGAACTCGCGCATCGTCGCCTTGTCGATCGCGCCAATCCTGCGCAACGCTGAAGCGGATGTATGGATCGCGTCAAACGCACCGCTCTTGAACTTTCGCTTCGCTGTCACCGGCATATCTCCATAAAGTCCCCGTTCCGCACCAGCAATCCGATATCGTGATCTGTCAGCGTCTCATAACGTCTGGCGAGTGTGCGGAAGGCTGCGAGCTCGTCATCGATGTTGTCGCGATCTTTCTTCGCGAACAGGTACTCGTAGGCCCAAAATCGCCTGGATGCGCGTCACCGGCACGTTGAGGTCCTTGGCCAGTCGATACGTGGTTACGCCGAGCGGTTTCAGGAACTCCTCCCGCAATTGCTCGCCCGCATGGATTGGCGGAAGATCCCGCATGTTGGTCATCCCCGATGATAGTCCACGATCTCGATGTGGTTGATCCGATTGTCAGTCGGAAGCCCCCGGTTGGGAAGGCCGCGAGGTCTGGCCCGGCAGAGCATATGGTCGCATTTGCCCGCCTGGCGACTGCAACGTATCGTTCGCCGATGATTCGCTTGGCAGATAGCACGGCATGACCGCGTCACCCGCGCGGATCGACGCGTTCATCGCCCGCTGGCAGGGCCGCGAAGGCGGCCAGGAGCGCGCCAACTACGCGTTGTTCCTGACCGAGCTGTGCGGCGTGCTCGACGTGCCGCAGCCCGAGCCGGCCGCCGCCACCAGCGAGGAGAACGATTACGTCTTCGAACGCGTGGTGAAGGGCCAGGCGACGGATGGCTCGGCGGGTTCCGGCCGCATCGACCTCTACAAGCGCGGCTGCTTCGTGCTGGAAGCCAAGCAGTCGCGGCAGACCGGCGGCGCGAAGGAGGTCCCGCATTATTCGCCGGGGCTGGAACCGCCTCGGCGCGGCGTGCGCGATGCCAGCCGGACCTGGGACGTGCTGATGCTGAACGCTCGGCGGCAGGCGGAGGGGTATGCGCGGGCGCTGCCGGTCGCGCATGGCTGGCCGCCCTTCATCCTGGTGTGCGACGTGGGGCACGTGATCGAGACCTATGCCGACTTCTCCGGGCAGGGGAAGAACTACGCGCAGTTCCCCGATCGGCAATCCTTCCGGGTCTATCTGGAGGATTTGCGCCGCCCGGACATCCGCGAACGTCTGGCGCGCATCTGGACCGACCCGATGGGCCTGGACCCGGCGCGGGAAACCGCTCGGGTGACGCGGGAGATCGCTGCTCGGCTGGCCGCGGTGTCGAAGGCGTTGGAAGAGCAGGGGCACGATGCCGAGGAAGTGGCGATGTTCCTCATGCGCTGTCTGTTCACCATGTTCGCCGAGGATGTCGAACTGCTGCCGAAGTCCAGCTTCCGCGACCTGCTGCAAAGGTGCGAGCAGGATCCGTCGCGGTTCAAACCGATGGTCGGGCAATTATGGGAGGCGATGGATCGCGGCGACTTCGCGTTCGCGCTGGAGACCAGGGTCCGGCGCTTCAACGGCGAGTTCTTTCGCACGCGCACCGCGCTGGCGTTGGGCCGGGAGGAGATTTGCGAGTTGCGCCTTGCAGCGTCGGCCAATTGGAAGGAGGTCGATCCGTCGATCTTCGGCACGCTGCTGGAACAAGCGCTGGACAAGTCGGAGCGCCGGAGGTTGGGCGCGCATTACACGCCGCGGGCGTATGTGGAGCGGCTGGTCGTCGCGACGATCATCGAGCCGCTGCGCGCGGATTGGGATCAGGCGCTTTCGACGGCGGAGCGGCAGAAGTCGGAAGGGCGGCTGCAGCACGCCGAGGCCACCATACGCGCCTTCCATGTCAAGCTGTGCAACACGCGGGTGCTGGATCCTGCGTGCGGTACAGGCAATTTCCTCTACGTGGCGCTTGAGTTGTTGAAGCGGCTGGAGGGCGAGGTGCTGGAGGCGCTTGTCAACCTGGGCGGGCAGGAAGCGTTGACCGGTCTGGAGCGGCATACGGTGGACCCGCACCAATTCCTCGGGCTCGAGATCAATCCGCGGGCGGCGGCGATTGCGGAACTGGTGTTATGGATCGGCTATCTGCAATGGCATTTCCGCACGCAGGACGGCATGCCGGGCGAGCCGATCCTGCGGGCATTTCGTAACATCTTGGTTCAAGATGCGCTGGTGGAGGCGGAGGTAATCCTTGCGCGTGATGAGCAAGGTCTTCCCATTACATGGCGCCGACCGGACGGGGAAGTTGCTGAGGAGTACAGTTACGAAAATCCTCGCCACCCCACTTGGCCAGAGGCTGAGTTCATAGTTGGCAATCCTCCCTTCACAGCCGGCCAGGACTTTCGTCGTGAGTTCGGAAATCGCTATGCTGAAGCATTGTGGCGCATATATCCGGACATCTCGGGTGGCGCACATATTGTCATGTTCTGGTGGTACAGAGCGGCGGGACTGCTCGCGGCGACAAACTCTACACTCAAACGGTTTGGATTGGTTTCTACTAACAGTATGACACAGGATTTTTCTCGGCGAGTTGTCGAACTCTGGATGCGAGGAAGGCATCCAGTCTCGGTCATCATGGCCATTCCCAATCACCCATGGCACAAAGCTGCAAGGGGTGCTGCGGCTGTCCGAATAGCCATGACTGTCGTTGCACGGGGTGATTTGTCTGGGACGCTACTTGAGACCGTTTCAGAGCAGAATCTAGACACTGACGAGCCCCAGATCACGTTCCGAGAAGCAGTCGGAATCATAAATCCTAATCTGACGATTGGTGTGGATGTGACGACAGCCATAGCGCTTTTAAGCAATGTTGGTGTATGTTCCGATGGGGTCAAGCTTCATGGTGCCGGTTTCATAATCGATGCGCGACAAGCTAGCCACCTCGGATTCGGTCGATTGCCAGGGGCTGATGCTGTTATACGGCCATTCCTGAGTGGTCGAGACGTCAATCAACACGCGAGGCAACGTTTTGTTATTGACCTATTCGGTCTCGAACCACAGGACATACAAGCTACGTTCCCGGCTGTTTATCAGCATGTGAAACTTGAGGTTAAAGAGAGGCGCGATAGTCAGGGTAGACTGATCGGACGCGATACAAATAATAGAGCGACTTACAGAGAGCGATGGTGGCTCTTCGGTGAGCCTCGGTCCGAAATTCGCCCGGCCCTTGAGGGGCTCGATAGATTCATGGTCACTGTTGATACGTCGCCTCATAGAATTTTCCAATTTGTGCAAAGCGGGACCGTATGCGATGACGGACTCGTTTTGATTGCTCATGATGATGCTTGGGTCCTAGGCGTACTGAGCTCCCGCGTTCATACGACCTGGGCAAGGGCCAGTGGCGGCTGGCTCGGCGTAGGTGACGATCCGCGTTGGAACAAGACAAAGGTGTTTGACCCGTTTCCGTTCCCGGACGCCACTCCCGTTTGTACCGCCGAGATACGCAGTACGGCCGAGGCCATTGATCGCAATCGCAAGCGCGTGCTGGCGGACCACCCGCACCTCACCCTGACCGGCCTCTACAACGTGCTGGAAAAGCTCCGTGCCGGTACCGCTCCCGACGCACTGGACCCGGCCGACCGCCGCATTTTCGACGACGGCCTGGTGCTGATCCTGAAGGAGCTGCACGACCGGCTGGATGTCGCCGTCGCCGCCGCCTATGGCTGGCCGGCCGGCCTCAGCGACAACGACATCCTCGCCCGCCTCGTCGCGCTCAACCAGGAGCGTGTGCGCGAGGAAGCCGCGGGCAACATCCGCTGGCTGCGTCCCGACTACCAGGTCCCACGCTTCGGCACCGCGCGCGACAAGCTCGCGCTCACCGGCGGCGCGATGCACGCGCCGGCCGCCGTCGCGACCGCCGGCCCGAAGCCGTCCTTCCCTGCTAGCGAACTGGAGCAAACCGCCGCCGTGCTGTCCCTGCTGACCTCGGTCGCCGAGCCGGCCACCGCCACCGCGCTCGCCGCGCGCTTCCGCCAGGGCCGCCGCGTGCTGCCGCAGGTCGAGGCGGTGCTGGCGGCGCTGGTCCGCGTCGGCGGCCTGGTGCACAGCCCGGACGGCGGCCGCAGCTTCCTGCCGCGCCGGGTGGCGTGATCTGACGCCTCCGGCGCTCTCATCCCGCCGGTTCGTTGTCCATATCTGTGCGTGTCCCGTCCCTATGCAGCCCGGCGCTTCACCTCGGCCTCCAGCCTCTCGCCCAGCGCGTCGGTCGCCAGCTCCAACTCATAGTCGCGCTGCATGTTCAGCCAGAATTCGGGCGTCGTGTCGAAGTAGCGCGACAGTCGCAGCGCGGTATCGCCGGTGATTCCGCGGCGTTCGCTGACGATCGCCTGGATGCGCGTCACCGGCACGTTGAGGTCCTTGGCCAGTCGATACGTGGTTACGCCGAGCGGTTTCAGGAACTCCTCCCGCAACTGCTCGCCCGGATGGATTGGCGGAAGATCCCGCATGTTGGTCATCCCCGATGATAGTCCACGATCTCGACACGTTCTGGCCCGCTCTTCGTCCAGATGAAGCAGATGCGCCACTGGCCGTTGATCCGGACGCTGTGTTGCCCCGCGCGCGCCCCTTTGAGCAGTTCCAGCCGGTTGCCTGGTGGTGCTGCCAGGTCGTGCAATGCTTCCGCACCGTGTAACTGCCGCAGCTTACGTTGGGCGACGCGCTGCAGGTCTGCCCCGATCCGCCGAGCAAAGCGTCCGTGGAACAACGCCTCGGCGTCCCGATCGGCGAAGGAGCGGATCATCGCGGCTCTTATACACGTATTGCGTTCTGAACGTCAAGCGTTCATATGAGCCGCGTTCGTGACTTCCCACCTTCCTTACGCTACGTCCCTCCCTTCCTTCCGCCACCTAAGGAACCGAACTGACTACCACGGCCAGCAGCAACGACATCCGCGCCACCTTCCTCGACTACTTCGCCGGCAACGGGCACACGGTGGTCGAAAGCCCGCCGTTGGTGCCTCGCAACACGCGCAGACTTGGCGGACAGAAGTAGGACGCCAATGGCCGCGAAAACCTCTGCCCCGACAAAAATCAGCCCAAGTGCGGCAAGTGGCAGTAAAATATCCTCATAACCCCCAAATTCGCCGTGCCACACACCTTTGACCAAATGGGCAATCCCGATCGCGAGCATAGCGGCTACGGCAACTCTCATTGCACTGAACATTGCTACCCTCTCTTCGACGACGTTGCCCCGAGAAGAACATCCACGGTCGCATCAATCTACGCGAAAGACGTTAACAAAAGGTTTCCAGCGCACGAACTGGGCTTCTCGTCATTGACATTTTTGCTATTTATGATACCAGCCACGTAATTCCTGCGTGGTGACTGTTGGGTCAAATGTCTCAGGCGAGTCCGAAGGCGCGGGGCCGTCCCCGGAAACATGACACATCTGCTGCACGCGCGGCAGCGTCGCGATTGAAGCGCGGTACAACCAAGCTCACTCTGGAAGTACCCGAACCGTTTGTGCAGCAAGTCAAAGCTTACGCAAGAAGGTTGCGAAGTCTGGACCATGAGGAGGCACAAAGAGAACTCGGCGCTAACAAGATGATCCAGTGGACAGACGACCCGATCCGACGATCGCACTTTTGCACCTTTGTTGTGGACACCGACGCTCGGCCCAATAGGAGATTCGAGGCGACTGTCAGCGCGCGGAGCGCGATAGACGCCAATGGCAGGGAGTACGTGGAGCAACGGTGGGAGGCACGAGAGATATACGCAGATGCTAATATAGTCTCTAATATCGCTAACGGATCTTGCTCTATGGTCGATGCAGCTAAAGGTCTATGTGAGGCAGTAATTCGACTCTACTCAACGCGTTTCTAAGATTATTTGTCTTTTTGTGCTGTATAAATTTGCCATCCTGTTGCAAGGGTCGCCGGTCGGTGAAGGACGCCTGTTGCAGCCTTGCAGTATGTAAGGATGATCGCACGAGCGGGCCGCGACCGAAGGCCGGCCAGACCCGTCTTCGACGGCGCTGGCGGGTGTCGGAGGGCTCACATGCTGCACGAGTCAGCGGCAATCTGCAAAATGACGGTGAGCGTCGTTCCTTTTTGTGCGCATTGACATCATCGCTGGTCGGAGCCATCTGCCGATCAGCATGGGTACATTGCATGACACCGAGTAGCGGCGACACCGATCTGATCCCACCCGCCCTGGCCGCGCGCATCCAAGCCGTGGCGGAACAGGAGCAGCGGGGCGCGGCGGACGTGGTGCGCGAGGCACTGGAGCGGTACCTTGCCGAGGTGCCTTCGGGGCACCGGCGCAGGCGGGTGTTCAAGACCGAGGAATTGAGCGACGCCGATCTCGCAGCGATGACCGAAGGCCGGATGGACTCCAGGCACGACCAGCTCAACGCCGAGCTTGAGTAGCAAGCTTGCCGCTCCCGTCGCCAGAGCGTGGTCTGGTGGTTTCCTACGCCTATCTTTGGCATTCGGAACATTCGCTGGGACGTGAGGAAGGGCGGAAGGACCGGCCCTGTGTCGTTGTGCTTGCGGTAACGGACGAAGCAGGCGAGCGCATCGTTACAGTTGTGCCCGTGACTCACAGCGCTCCGTCCCGTGCTGACGAGGCTGTCGAGATCCCGCTCGCAACCAAACGCCGGCTTGGCCTGGATGCGGCACGATCGTGGATCGTGGTCAGTGAGGGAAACCGGTTTGCCTGGCCAGGATCGGACCTGCGGCCGATCGCGCCCGGGCGGTTCGACTATGGCTTTGTGCCGCCGGATCTGTTTCAGCGCGTACTTCGCCAGATAGCGGCCTATGCGTCCGCGCGGCGCTTGCCGATCGTGCCGCGCACCGAATAGGCACGTCACCGCCGGCCTGGCCGCCGACTCTCCCTCGCGTGACTTCCCCGCCGCCCCGCGCTACGTCCCTCCCTTTCGTCCGCCACATCAGGAACCCAACTGACCGCCATGGCCAGCAGCAACGACATCCGCGCCACCTTCCTCGACTACTTCGCCCGCAACGGGCACATTGTGGTCGCAAGCTCGCCGCTGGTGCCGCGCAACGACCCGACGCTGATGTTCACCAACGCGGGCATGGTGCAGTTCAAGAACGTGTTCACCGGCCAGGAGAAGCGGCCCTACGTCCGCGCCACCACGGCGCAGAAATGCGTGCGCGCCGGCGGCAAGCACAACGACCTGGACAATGTCGGCTACACCGCGCGGCATCACACGTTCTTCGAGATGCTCGGCAATTTCAGCTTCGGCGATTACTTCAAGGAGGCCGCGATCCCCTATGCGTGGGAGCTGATCACCCGCGACTACGGCCTGCCGAAGGACAAGCTGCTGGTCACCGTGTATGCCGAGGACGACGATGCGGCAGCGATCTGGAAGCAGGTCACCGGCTTCGCGGACGACCGGATCATCCGCATCCCCACCGACGCCAATTACTGGCGCATGGGGGAGACGGGTCCCTGCGGTCCGTGCAGCGAGATCTTCTACGACCACGGCCCGCACATTCCCGGCGGCCCGCCCGGCACTCCCGACGAAGACGGCGACCGGTTCATCGAGATCTGGAACCTGGTGTTCATGCAGTTCGAGGAAGGCCCGCCCGGCACGCGCGTGCCGCTGCCTCGGCCTTCCATCGACACCGGGATGGGGCTGGAGCGGCTCGCCGCCATCCTGCAAGGCAAGCACGACAACTACGACACCGACACGTTCCGCGCGCTGATCCTGGCGAGCGCCGAGGCCACCGGGCAGGACCCGGACGGCCCGCACAAGGTCAGCCATCGCGTCATCGCCGACCATCTGCGGTCCAGCGCATTCCTGATCGCCGACGGCGTGCTGCCGTCGAACGAGGGCCGCGGCTACGTGCTCCGCCGCATCATGCGCCGCGCGATGCGGCACGCGACGATGCTGGGCGCGCGGGAGCCGGTGATGTACCGCCTGGTGCCGGCGTTGGTGCGGCAGATGGGCGCCGCATATCCGGAACTGGTGCGCGCCGAGCCGCTGATCGTCGAGACGCTGCTCCTGGAGGAGACGCGGTTCCGCGGCCTGCTGGAACGCGGCCTTGGGCTGCTCGCCGAGGAGACGGCGCGGCTGGGCGAGCATCAGCCGTTGCCGGGCGTGGTGGCGTTCCGGCTGTACGACACGTTCGGCTTCCCGCTGGACCTGACGCAGGACGCGCTGCGCGAGCAGGGGCGGGCGGTGGACCTGGCGGGGTTTGAGACGGCGATGGACGAACAGCGGGCGCGGGCCCGCGCGGCGTGGTCCGGCTCGGGCGAGGCGGCGACGGAGAACGTCTGGTTCGAGCTGAAGGAAAAGGTCGGGGCGACCGAATTCCTCGGCTACAGCACGGAGATTGCCGAGGCGGAGATCGTTGCGCTGGTGGTCGATGGCGCGCCGGTGGATAGCGCGGCCGTCGGCAAGGACGTTGCCGTGCTGCTGAACCAGACGCCATTCTACGGCGAGAGCGGCGGGCAGGTGGGCGATACCGGGCTGATCACCGGTCCCGACGGCCTGCGCATCGCCATAACGGACACGCAGAAGAAGCTCGGCGACCTGGTCGTGCATCTGGGGCACGTGCAGTCGGGCGAGGCTCGCGTGGGGGCGCCGGTCGCCGCGGCGGTGGACCATGAACGGCGCACGTTGATCCGCGCGCACCACTCGGCGACGCATCTGTTGCACGAGGCGTTGCGGCGGCGGCTGGGCACCCACGTGACGCAGAAGGGCAGCCTGAACGCGCCCGACCGGCTGCGCTTCGACGTGAGCCAGCCGCGGCCGATCACGGGGGACGACATTGCCTGGGTCGAGGCGGAGGTGAACGCGCGCATCCGCGAGAATACCGAAGTGGTGACGCGGCTGATGACTCCGGACGCCGCCGTCGAGATCGGCGCCATGGCGTTGTTCGGCGAGAAATACGGCGAGGAAGTCCGCGTCGTCATGATGGGCGCGCCGGAGGGCAACAAGGGCGCGTGGTCGATCGAGTTGTGCGGCGGCACGCATGTGCGGCGCACCGGCGACATCGGCTATTTCCGCATCGTCGGCGAAGGCGCGGTTGCCGCGGGGGTGCGGCGGATCGAGGCGGTCACCGGGCCGTATGCCGAGGCGGTCGTGGCGGAGATGCAGCGGCGGCTGAACGAGGCGTCGGGCGCGTTGCGGGCGTCTCCGGCCGAGGTGCCGGCGCGGATCGAGGCTCTGCTGGAGGACCGGCGGAAGCTGGAACGCCAGGTGGCGGAGCTGCAGAAGAAGCTGGCGACCGGCGGGGACGGCGCGGCGGCGGCCGTCGAGACCGTGGCGGGGGTGAAGCTGGCGGCGCGGAATTTGGGGGATGTGCCGGCGCGCGAGCTGAAGGGGCTGGCGGACGCGATCGGCAAGCAGTTGGGCTCGGGGGTGGTGGCGCTGGTGTCCTCGGCGGAGGGGAAGGCCTCGATCGTTGTGGGTGTGTCGGCGGACCTGACCGGGCGGTTCAACGCGGTGGAGCTGGTGCGGGCGGCGTCCGCCGCGGTGGGCGGCAAGGGCGGCGGCGGGCGGCCGGATATGGCACAGGCCGGCGGGCCGGATGGCGCTCGGGCGGATGAGGCGCTGGCGGCGGTTCGGGGGGCGATGGGGGGGTAGGGGCCTACAGACGACGCGCGTCCACGTTTGCAGTCGGTGGGGAACGGCGGTCAGCGCTTCAAAGACTGCCTGGTCATGTAGCGTTCACCGGGCGGCCACGATAGCCAACCGGTGAGATTAAAGAATGCACTTTCAGCGACCTCGCCGCTAAGCGCGAAAATTCGACCAAAGCGGTGGCAAGCGCGTGTGCCGTCGCCAGCACGTCATGTTCCATGGTCCGCTTCGTGGACCGCCGTTTACGCGCTTTCATGGCGATCCACCTCACTTATACCAGGGTCCGAAAGTCCTGACTCTTGTGTCATGGCCGGGCCATGCCCACGGGCTTGACCCGAGGGTTGGCCCAGTCATGACGCAAGAGGACGTCCCGTGCAGCCGTACGTCAAAACTTACGGCCTCTGGTATTGCCAACGCCATGGCATCCACTGATCAGCCAACCGGACCGCCCTCATTCCTCGTCCAGCGTCGCGTCCATCGCCTCAACCGCGATCTTCAGCGGCGGCAGGTGAACCAGCACAACATTCCAGATCGCAACATCGGAGACTCGATGATACTCGTGCCGCAGCACGTTGCCGATTCCCATGATCTGTGCCCAGGGCACATCCGGCTGCGTCGCCCGCAGATCAGGCGGAATGCGGCGTGCAGCCTCGGAGATGATCTCGATGCCGCGCTGTATGCCATGCCGCAGCAACCACTCGGCGGAATAGTCGTCGATCGTCTTGCCGCCTGTCGCTGCCTGGACGCCTTCGATCGCATCCAGGATGGCGCGCAGCGCCGGGCGGATCAGCTCCGCCATCAGAAGATGCGTTCGGCGGATGCCTCGATCCGATCGCGCAGCAACGGATCGAGGCTGTCGCGTGTTGTCACGTCCACCGGCACACCCAAACGGTGTTCCAATCGCTGCTTGATGCCGACCAGCTCGATCAGCGAAAATTGACTGTCCATGTCGAAGTCGATGATCAGATCGACATCGCTGTCCGGACCCGCGTCATCGCGCACCGTGGAACCGAACAGATACAGCGACGTGGCCCCGAGCGCCTTCACGGCGCCAGCCTCCTCCCGCAATGCCGCCATTACGTCGCGCTTACGCATTGCGGCAACCTACACCAAACGAAGGCAATCCGGCCAGCTTCCCCCGGCAACGCGCCACCTGATCACTTGAACCTGCGCTATTCGCCGTGATTGAGGCATTCATGGACTTGTATGAGGCCTCGCTACGAGGCCAACGACAACCTCGATCTACAATGGAATGGGCTCGACGTGCTCACCGTCGTTCAGGTCGTCAGGCTGGCGTTCACGGATCGGGTACGAGTTGTGCCACAGCGAGCGCTGCGGTCTTTCCGGCTGCGCCGCTCCCGCGGAGGCATTGGGGTTCGCAGTAGTCATCGCTGCGCATCAGACTGTCCCGCTATGCCACGCCCCGGTTCCGGGCCCCGCCTGACCTGCACCACCGGACTCTCCGGCTTATCAGCACTCCAGCACCTCCAGCAGCCGGAGCGCCGGCCCGGACGGCCGCTTCGCCCCGCGTTTCCATTGCGCCACGGCGGATTTATCCACCCCGGGCAGCCGCGCGAACACCGGCTGGCTCAAACGGGTCGCGGTCCAGATCCGTTTCACTTCCGCACTGCGATAGCCTGCCGAGGCGGCAGGACAGCCGGTCCATATCCCGCATGTCCGCAGCGCTCATCGCGCCGGCGCGATGCAATGCGGCGGCGAGGCTGTGTGCCGTCGCCAGCACCTCCGCCTTCATGCCCCGTTTCGTCGGCCACGGTAGGCGGCAATCGGGGGCAACATCTCGGTCAATCTTATTGACCTATGTCATTCGCGGCTCTACGGAAGCGTGCGACATGGCTGCCGCACCGCCGTTCCGCCTCAGCGCGCAGGGCCATCGTCTGGCAGGCACAATGCCAGCCGGTCATGCCCGCGCTCAACCAGACAGGGCAGAGGATATGCCAGAACTGACCTATGAGCTGACCACGCAATCCGATGGAAGCTATGTCGTGACCGTGGCCTGGGGCGCCTTCCTCGATGCACGCTCATTCTTCACAGAACATGAAGCGCGTGTCTGGATCGGAACCCAATGGCGCGAGTACGGCAAGTTCCGGCCGACCGGCAACACAACCTGATCCTGCGCCGGCGCCGTTACGCTCCGAAGATCGCCTTGCGCACGTTGACGATCTCCTCCGCGTCCGCATCGTCGCGTCCCGCAGGCGTCGGATCGGGCGCCGTCTCCTTCACCGAGAACGGTGTGTCGCGAATTTCCCAATACGGGCCGAAGACCGTCACCCCTCCGCCGGTGTCGTCGGCGTACCAGCCGTCGTGGAGCGTCACCACATCGTGCCCCGCGCCCCGCGCCGCGTCCGGATCGCCGAGGCAGAACCAATCCACCAGGTCCGCCCCCCGCGCCACCAGCGCAGGCGTGCGACGGCGCAGCTTCACTTCCAACCCAGCCGGCGGTTCCCCGGTGTTGCGGACAATGAACATCGCCACGGTTCAGCCCTCGCCGCGCAGGAAGGACACCACCGCATCGACGAATGCGCGCGGCTGCTCCAGTTCCGGATGATGTCCCGCCGCGTCGATCAGCGAGAACGCCGCGCCCGGTATAAGCTGCGCGTACGCGCGGCCGTACTCCGACGTGACGATGCGATCCGATGCGCCCCACAGCACCAGCGTCGGCACCGCGATCCGCCGCAGCCAGAACGCGAGCTGCGGATTGAACATATGCGGTTTCCACGCATACAGACACAGCGAGTCCCAGTTGCGCGCCAGCGATATCATCTCGGCGTCGGTCATCGCGTCGCCGATCGTCGCCTGCCAGCCGAGCGCGTACACGCCATCCGGTCGCTTCGACGGATCGTGCCAGGCGCGGCGGTTCAACTCCGCCGGGTCGGTGTTGAAGAAATGCACGATGTCGCGGGTCTCTCGGCCGCCGATCTTGATGCCGACGGGATCGACCAGCACGAGGCGCTCGATCTTGCGCGCCCCTGCGACGGCGAGTTCCGCCGCGATCCAGCCGCCGAAGCCGAAGCCGATCACGCCGACCTGTCCCGGGATCGCGTCCAGCACGTCGTGATAGAGATTGACCAAATCGTACATCGTATCGAAATCCGCCGGCCGCGGTGATGCGCCGAAGCCTGGATGCGACGGCGCGATCACCTCGCCATGCCGCGCCAGCATATCGACGAACGGTGCGCGCGGACTGATCGGGTTGACGTCGTGGATCAGCAGGATTGGCCGGCCTTCTCCGCTGCGAAGGACTTCCAGCTCCAGCGCGCCGGCTTGCATCGTGGTCATGCCCGAAGCTACCCGTCATGGCCGGGCTTGACCCGGCCAGCTGCGCACCAAAGAGCGGGGGCGGATGGCCGGGTCAAGCCCGGCCATGA
>DASXFW010000370.1:0-1809 GCA_036489395.1 Acetobacteraceae bacterium
ATCGTGTGTGTTGCAGCCACGTAGAGAATCGCAGCCGCTGGGGTCACGCAACCCCCGGCCGATCGCCCGACCGGCCGCGCTGGCTAACCGATTGAAATGACTCGGCCTATCGTTCCGTGATCGTTTCGGGTCAGCCTCTCAGACCTTCACCGACATCACCGCACTCGACCTGGCTATCCGTCAGGCGGTCGCCGACCTCAACCGCGAGCGCATGCGCGATCCGTTGGCCAAATCGCGAATCTCTGCTTAGGGTTCGACAGCCGAACGAGAATATGACAATACTTGTCATATGCCTAGGGCAACCCTCGTCCTGCACCGCAAACGCCGGTTCAATGACGGGGCGATCTCGGAGATGAAGCTTTGGCTGGTCCAAGGCCCCGTGCGTGGCTCGCGGCACCGGTTCCGCTACAGCCTGTTCTACGGCCGAGACGGCCAACGCCTGATCGGCTACGACAACGAGCCCGGCAAGGGAGACCACCGCCACTATGGCAAACACAAAAAGCCGTACGACTTCAGCACGCCGGAGCGCCTCATCGCGGACTTCCTCGCCGACCTCCACGCGCTCCGCCGCGCGCGCCGTCATTGATGGACAGCGCGCGGACGCGACGAAGCTGCTTGTCGGGGGTAGCGTCGAGGACGATGCTGCGGCGTTTCTTGCCGTCTGGCACCGCACGGAACGCGGCGAGCGCGTCAACGAGCGCGTGTTGGCGTTCGAAAGCTGGGAAGGCCTTGCGTCCGTCATGACCGGCGAGCGCTATCGCCTGTTGCGCCACCTGCGCGCACACCCAGAGCCGTCCGTCTCGGCGCTCGCGCGTGCACTCCGCCGCCAGTATCGCCGTGTCCACGCCGACGTTGCCGCGCTTGAAGAGGCAGGATTGCTCGACCGCTCGCAAGGCATCGTCCGCACTACCACCGACCGGATAAGTGCCGAGATAATGCTCTGATCTCGCGTCAACATGGCCGTGGCGGCCTCATCGTGGATATGCCGCCGGGGACCGGCGACGCGCAGTTGACCATGGCGCAGCTTGTCGCCCTGGCCGGCGCGGTGATCGTATCGACACCACAGGACATCGCGCTGATCGACGCGCGCCGCGGGGTGCGGATGTTCGAGCGGGTGCATGTGCCGGTGCACGTGCCGGTGCTGGGGCTGGTGGAGAACATGTCGTTCTTCTGCTGCCCGAATTGCGGGCACCGGACGGATTTGTTCGGGCACGGCGGGGCGCGGCTGGAGGCGGCTCGACTGGGGACGGAGTTCCTGGGGGAAGTGCCGCTGCTGTTGGATATTCGGACGGCGTCGGGACGCCGATCGTGGCGGCGGCGCCGGACAGCGAGGGGGCGAAGGCGTTCGCGGCGGTCGCCGATGCGGTGTGGGCAAAGGTGTCGGGGGAGGGAGTAGTGCAGTCGAGCGGGCCGCGGATTGCGGTGGAATGACTGGGACAGCGGCCCTCATGCGCTTCCAACCGACCAGGCAGCGTCTTGCAGGGTGCTGACCGCGTCCCTCCGCCTTTGCGAGATCAGGGTGGCTGGCCGCTTGCGCGCTCGGACCGCAGTTCAACACAGAGTTCCACAACGGCAGGCACCGGGTTTCACAGAAATCACGTTTGCGGCGCGACGTTTCGTCGCGGTGCACTGCGATGCAAAGCTGCACGTCGCAATTTGGTCCTCTCTGCGAGACTCGGTGCCTGCCTTTGCGGAACTTTGTATTATACCAGGTGGAGGGTGTCTGACTCTTCAGCCACGCCCCAACTGTCATGCCGACGCAGGTCGGCATCCACGACTTGCCGTTTGCGGCGAACGTAAGTCGTGGAT
>DASXFW010000199.1:0-18499 GCA_036489395.1 Acetobacteraceae bacterium
AAGCTGAAAGAAGAAGGACTTTCTATTTTGCTGGTCGAACAGAATGCAAATCTTGCGCTCAAGCTCGTCGATTACGTGCATGTGATGAGCAAAGGCCAGGTTGTCTATTCGGCCAAGCCCGAAGAGCTCAAGGCCAACGACGAGATCAAATCGAATTATCTCGGCATTTGACGACCCGCGCGGCGCGCGGGCGGCCCCTCCCTTTACATCGTGGAACACATTAGCGGATGATGGCTGCGTTTCGCCGCCGCCGTGGGGTGGGCACGCCGAAACGCGGATTTCGTGAACGAATAACAAGGCGTAAGCGCCGACCGTAAAACCATTACGCTCCAAAAGGGGCGACAGAGGGAGGACTCCATGTCTCGCAAGATTACTCGCCGCAACGTCGTGGGCGGAGCAGCGGCCGGCGCTGCTCTGGCGACTTTCAATTTCCCGATGCCCGCCATCGCGCAGGCAGCGCCCTTCAAGCTCGGCCTGCTCACCGTGAAGACCGGCCCGCTCGCGCAGGGCGGCATCCAGATGGAGCAAGGTGTCCAGTTGTTCACCAAGGACCGCAACAGCAAGATCGCCGGACGCCCGTTCGAAGTGATCGTCGGCGACACCGGCGGCAATCCGGCCGGAACCAAGACCAAGACGCAGGAACTGATCGAGCGCGACCACGTCGATATGATCTTCGGCCCGCTCGCCGCGTTCGAGCTGCTGGCCATCTCCGACTACGTTGCCGCGCACAAGACGCCGCTGCTCAGCCTGGCCGCCGCCGAAGACATGACACAGCGCAAACCCAATCCGTATTTCGTGCGCGCGTCCGGCACGTCCGCGCAGAACATGCACCCGCTGGCCGACTACGCGCGCAAGGAACTGAAGTACAACACTGCGATGACAATCGCCGAAGACTTCGCATTCGGCTACGAGCAGATGGGCGGCTTTCAGCGAGTGTTTGATGACGAAGGCGGCCGCGTGGTGAAGAAGCTGTGGCCGCCGATCGTGACACCGGACTACACGCCGTACCTGGCGCAGCTTACCGGTGTGGATGTGATCGTACAGGGCTTCGCCGGCTCCAATCCGCTGCGCTTCATGAAGCAGTACCACGACGCGGGATTGACACTGCCGGTGCTGGGCGGCGGCCCCGCGGGCGACGACGCGCTGATGAAGAGCTACGGCGATGAGGCGGTGGGCATGGTGTCCTCGTCTAACTACACATCGGACCTCGATTCACCCAGCAACAAGGCGTTTGTCGCCGGCATGGTGAAGGAGACCGGATTCATTCCGGGGCTGTACGCCGCGGGCATGTACATCAACGGCATGGTCGCCGAGGCGGCGCTGAAGACACTGGACGGCAAGACCGACGACAAGGACGCCCTGATCAAGGCGATGCGCGCGGTGTCGCTGGCCGACTCGCCACGCGGGCCGTTCCATTTCGATCATTTCGGCAACGTCGTCGGCGACGTGTACATCCGCCGCGTGGTGAAGCAGAACGGCAAGCTGGCGCAGCACACGATCAAGACGTACCACAACGTCAGCCAGTTCTGGACGTTCGACGAGAAGTGGTTCCTGGAGCAGCCGGTCTATTCGCGCAACTATCCGCCGCTGAAGAGCTGATGACAGCGCCCCCGCCGCCCCCGTCATGGCCGGGCTTGACCCGGCCATCTACGCACGACTCGTCCGGCTTCTGCGGCGCTGTCAGCGGCATCCTGCGCAGATGGCCGGGTCAAGCCCGGCCATGACGAGTGGGTAATGAACTTCTGGCTCATCCTCTCGGTCAACAGCGTGACCCTTGGCGGCCTGCTGTTCCTGTTGTCCGCCGGCTTCTCCCTGATCTTCGGGCTGATGCGCATTCCCAACCTGACGCACGGCTCGATGTTCATGCTTGGCGCGTATTTCGGCGTGACGCTGATCGCCTGGGGGTTCGGCTTCTGGCTATCCGCACTGCTCGCCGGCCTCGGCGTCGCGTTGTTCGGCGGCATCGTCGAGCGCTTCATCCTTCGCCGCCTCGTCGGTTCGGAACTGGCCCAGGTGCTGGTCACGCTCGGCCTGTCGTTCATGGTCGCCGATGTGTGCCTGATGGAATGGGGCGGCGACCCGATCTCGGTCGATACGCCCAGCGTGGCCCGAGGCGTGACGCACATCTTCAACATGGCCTTTCCCATCTACCGCCTTGTCATCATCGTCATCGCCGTGGTGATCGCTGTGGCGTTGTGGGGGTTGCTGGACCGCACGCGGCTGGGCGCGATGATCCGCGCCGCGGTGGACGATCCCGCGATGGCGCGCGCGGTCGGCATTCGCGTGTCGCGGCTCTTTACCATCGTGTTCTGCCTGGGCGCCGGGCTCGCGGGATTCGCCGGCGTGATCGGTGGGCCGATCCTTTCGGTGTATCCAGGCCTGGACCAGGACATGCTGCCGCTCGCGCTGGTGGTGGTGATCCTGGGCGGCTCGGGCAGTTTGCTGGGATCGCTGGTCGGCAGCTTCGTCGTCGGATTCCTGTATAATTTCGGCCAGGCGCTGTTCCCCGAACTGGCCTACGTCGTGTTGTTCCTGCCGATGCTGATCGTGCTTGTCGTGCGCCCGCAGGGGCTGTTTGGCCGGGCTACGCTGTGACGTTTCCCATTCCCAGGCGTCCTGTCATTGCAAGCAGCGGAGCGGCGAAGCAATCCCGGTCGGAAGGATGCTCGATCGATCGTGCATCGTTTCGACCGGGACTGCTTCGCCGCTGCGCTCCTAACAAAAAACACGGTTCTCACCTCCCCTTGAGGGGGCTCTGGGGGAGGGGTGGATACAGCCGCCATACCGCAGATGGACTTACCCCTCCCCCTATCCCCCTCCCTCAAGGGGAGGGGGGAATCTCGGCGACACTTCCGGCCGCGCCATGAAACGTCTCGCGCTCCTCGTCGCATTGGTATTGTTGGCAACGGTCCCGTTGTGGATCGGCAACAGCTATTACGTGAATGTCGCAACGCAGATCCTGATCTACGCGGTGTTCGCGCTCGGCCTGAACGTTCTTGTGGGATACGCCGGGCTGGTGACGCTCGGCCATGCGGGATTGTTCGGCATCGCCGCCTATGCCGGCGCGACGCTGATCAACGCCGGCTATGGCCCGTTCGTCGTCGTCATCGGTGCATGTCTGGCCACGCTGGCCGCGTCGGGAGTGTTTGCCGTGCTGGCGTTGCGCGGCACCGGACTCGGTTTCGTCATGATCACCGTCGCGCTGGGACAGATCGTCTGGGGCGTCGCCTATCGCTGGATCAGCCTGACGAACGGCGACAACGGCGTGTCGATCAATGTGCGGCCGCATCCATTTGGCCTGGCGCTGACGACGGCACCGGCATTCTATTGGGCAACGCTGGTGGTGTTTCTGATCGCGCTTGGCTCGATGGCGATCTTCGTCGCCTCGCCGTTCGGCGCCGCGGTGCGCGGTGCGCGCGACCAGCCGCGCCGCATGACCGCGCTCGGCTACAATGTCTGGCTCACGCGCTTCCTTGCCTTCCTGTTCTCCGGTTTCTGGAGCGCAATCGCCGGCTTGCTGTACCTCTATTACGAACAATTCGTCAGCCCGGAGGTTGTAGCGCTGAGTTCCTCAGCCGAGGCGCTGCTGATGGTGATCTCCGGCGGCACCGCCACGCTGCTTGGCCCGATCGTCGGCGCGGGGCTGGTAATTGTCATCAAGGACGTCGTCAGCGCGTATGTTTCGCGCTGGAACTTCATGCTCGGTGCGATCTTCGTGCTGATCGTCGTATTCATGCCGGAAGGCCTCGTGCCGGGCTCGCAGCGTTTGTTCCGCTGGATGCTGGCATCATCGCGCCGCCCCACCGCGCCGACACCCGCTCTGCGCGAGGAGAGCGGGCCATGATGGCGCTGGAAGTCCGCGAGCTCAGCAAATCGTTCGGCGGCCTGCGCGTTACCGCCGACGTGAACCTCGCCGTCGAACCGGGGGAGCGACGCCTGATCATCGGCCCCAATGGCGCCGGCAAGACCACGTTGTTCAACCTCGTCACTGGCGAAATCCGTCCCGATGCCGGCCGCGTGTCGTTGTTCGGCAGCGACATCACCCGCGTCGCCACGCGCCGCCGCGCGCATCTCGGCCTGGCGCGCACCTACCAGATCATCACGCTGTTCCCCGGCGAAACTCTGGTACGCAACGTCACCCTGTCGCTGCTCGGTTTGTCGCGACTGCGCTGGAATCCGTTCGTGCAGATCGCCACGCAGCGCGACATGATCGCCAACGCGCATGCGGCGCTCGGCCGCGTCGGCCTCGATCATCTGGCCAATCGCAAGGTGGGGGAAACATCGTACGGCGAACGCCGCCGCGTCGAGATCGCAATGGCGCTGGCGCAAAACCCGCGCGTTCTGCTGTTGGACGAACCGTTCGCCGGTCTATCAATCGACGAACGGCGCGACGTGCTGGCGCTGATCGCCGGCATTCCCCGCGACGTGACGATCGTGATGATAGAACACGATATGGATGTGGCGTTGGAATTTGCCGAGCGCATCACCGTGCTGCATTTCGGCCAGGTGGTGGTGGAAGGCACGCGCAGCGAGGTGGTGGAGCACCCGCGCACCAAGGAGATCTACCTTGGAGATTGATGCGCTGCTGCTATCCGACATCGATGCCTATTACGGCGACAGCCACGTGTTGCACCGCGTTTCCTGGCGATTGGGAAAGGGGCGGCTGCTGGGCTTGCTCGGGCGCAACGGCGCGGGCAAATCAACGTGCATGGGCGTCGCCATCGGCTGGCTGCCGCCGCGGCGCGGTGCGGTATCCGTGTATGGCCGTGCGGTCGCGGGGCGCTCGCCCGAGGCGATCGCCGCGCAGGGGGTTGCGCTGGTGCCGCAGGGGCGGCGGGTCTTCCGCAGCCTGAGCGTGCGGGAAAACCTTGTGGTGGCGGCACGCAAATCGCTGGATTCCGAAATGGCGCCGTGGACCCTGGAACGGGTGTGCGAGACCTTTCCGCGCCTGGCGGAGCGGCGCGAGCAATTGGCCGGCTATCTGTCGGGCGGAGAGCAGCAGATGCTGGCGATCGGTCGGGCGCTGATGTCGAACCCTCGCGTGCTGCTGATGGACGAGCCGTCAGAAGGATTGGCGCCGCAGATCGTTGCGGAGGTAATGGCGACGATCCGCCGGCTGAAGGAACACGGGCTGTCGATCGTGCTGGTCGAGCAAAATGCCAAGCTGGTGCTGGATGTAGCCGACGACATTGTCGTGCTGAACAGCGGCCGGGTGGTGGTGGATGGCACGACGGCGGAGCTGCGGCGGGACGGCGTCGATCTGCACCAGCACCTGGGGATTTTCTAGTACAGATCCCCCCTCCCCCCTCAAGGGGAGGGGGAACCTGATTGCTTACATCAGGCAGCGTGGCGCCGCCTGGCAGTACGATCCAACCGCGCGCGCACGGCATCCAACACCGTGCCGGTGACAATCAGCTCGGCACAGCCTTCGGCTTCCCACACGCGCGACGACAGGTCCGGGTGCATCGCGACAACGCCGGCATGGTTGGCAAACACCGTGCGATCGGCGCCCGCCAGATAGGATTCCGCAGGCATATCCTCTGCCAACAACACGTCGTGGCGCGCCAGTTCTACGTGGTGATAGGTCACGCTGTCGCACGGCACCTGCGCGATGGTCGCGCCATTGAGCAGGTGCTTCACCGGGATCAGCACGCCATCAACATACACCGCATGATCCGGTGACAGCAGCAGATCGCGTGACGGCTGACCGCGCCCAAATGCGCCGGCGGCGATGCGCACCGGCCAGACCAGGCGCGGCGCATTATGCTTCGCGCAATCGATGCGGCGGTGTCCGACCCAGGTGATTGCTTGCGGCTTGCCGCCAAGCACCGTGCAGACTTCATCGCCGACCTTCAGCGACTCGACTGCGACCGGCCCCTGCGGCGTGGCAATGCGCGTCCCCGCGGCGAAACAGGCCAGCGCGGGGCTGGGGTTGGTCCCCATGATCTCGTCGCCGTTGCCGGCCGTGGCGAAGTACATGCCGCCGTCACTGGTCGTGCCGTCGTTGACGACGGCGTAGGTGCCCGGGGTCACCGGATACCCATCGGAGTCGTACATATTCGGTGCGTCGAGCACCGCGATCGTGCCGCCGCTCGGATTTTCGAGTGTCAGGTTGGTGCCGTCATAGACGACTGTGCCGAGGTTGATCGGACCGAAATCCAGCACCTCGCCATAATCGAAGCCCAGGATCGCGCCGCCGAACGTGGCGACCTGATCCATTTTCAGCGTCTCGTTGGCGTGACCGATGAAGTTTATGGTGCCGGTGGATGCCACCGGTGTATTGAACTCGATCGTGGAGCCGTTTTCGATGCCCCAATAACCGTCGTTTGCGCCGAGCGCCGCATTCACCTGTACAGAGCCGCCATTGGCTATCACGCCAGTGTTGTTACTCAATGAACCGGCGTTGTTGAACGTCCCGCCACCGGAGCTGTTGATCGTCAGAATGCCGCCATTCTGCGCCTCCATCACGCCCAGGTCGTTGAACGTGCCGGACAGGACAGAGAAGGTCAGATTGCCGTTGGCATCGACGTCCACCACAGCATTGTTGGTAGCGGCACCAGAGCTGGTCAGCGTCGCGACCGCTGCGATCGAGTTTGTGACCTCCAGCGTGCCCGGACCGTCGTATGGCGTGGACGGGATCCCGACAGCTCCGCCGGAGCCATTGTTGATCATGTCGATCTGGCCGCCGGTCAGGACCGTGTACGGCGGCAGCAGGGTATCGGTGAACTGCGCATCCCCCGAATTGACGTAGATCGTGTCGTCGGTGGTGTCCGGCACATTCGTCGGGCTGTTCGCCACGCCGCCGGTCAGTGTCCAGTTGCTGGGGCTGCTCGCCGAACCAGTGCCGCCATTCCAGATGAAGGTCGAATCAGACACGATGCCCTCCCGCGTGCCCGGCAGCCTCTATGCGCCGGCGCGGGGTGTTTGTGTCATGCCATTGGAATCAGCGGGCGTAACACGGCGGTGATAGGCGGCAGAAAAGCAGTAAAGACCCGGTGAAACTTCGCGGAATCGTCACGATCGCGTCGGCGCTTTTCACAGGAGCGCGAGATGCATCGCGGCTGCGTGATCGCCGCCAGCGCCAATCACCCCGCGGTGATACGATCGACTTCCGTCAATTCATCTTCCGACAGTTTCCAGCCGCCGGCCTTCACGTTGTCCTCCAGTTGCTCCGGGCTTGTGGCGCCGGCGATCACGCTCGACACCGGTGCCTGCAGGAGCAACCAACTGAACGCGAGCTCCAGCAGGGTATGGCCACGGCGCTCGGCAAAGTCGCCAAGGCGCTCCGCGACGGGCCAATTTAGTTCTGTCAAGTAACGGTTTGCCAATCCCGCGTTCTTCGCAAGGCGTGCGTCCCCGGGCAGCATGGCGTTGCGACGATACTTGCCAGTGAGCAGCCCGCTGGCGAGCGGGAAGAACGGCAGCAGACCCATGCCGTGTTTCAGCATCGCCGGCTTGAGCTGCGGTTCCACGACACTGCGGACCAGCAGCGAATATTCGTCCTGGCAGGAGACGAACACGTTCAGGCCGTTGGTTTTCGCGGTCCATTGCGCTTCCACCACCTCCCAGGCGGGGAAGTTGGAACATCCGACGTAGCGGACCTTACCCTGGCATACCAGATCGTCGAGCGCGCGCAGCGTTTCCTCGATCGGCGTGCGCACGTCGGGCGCGTGGATCTGATACAGGTCGATCCAGTCCGTGCGCAGGCGGCGCAGGCTGTCTTCCACCGCCTGCATGATGTATTGGCGCGATCCGCCCCGCTTCATACCGGCGTCGTCCATCGGGTTGCCAAACTTGGTGGCCAGGATGATGCGTTTGCGCTCGTCGCCGAGTACCTGGCCCATCTCCGTTTCCGACCCGCCGCGGTTGCCGTAGGTGTCGGCGGTGTCGAACAAGGTGATGCCCAGATCGAGCGCCTTGTGAATGACCTTGCGCGTCGCTTCGAAGTCGATGCGGCCGCCGAAGTTGTTGCAGCCGAGGCCGATGGCCGAGACGCGGAGGCCGGATTGACCGAGATTGCGAAATTCCATGCGGCGAGAGCTCCTGGACACGTGAATGAAGAATCGGCCGAGCGTTAGCGAAGGTCAAAGGGCGCACCATGTGTCATCGCTACGCTCACCAGGCCGAAGCAATCCTGGTCGTGATGTACCGCCGGCAGTTTCACGACCGGGATTGTTGTATGGTACTGGATTGGTATCCTGCTGATCCAACGCCTCACCTATCCCATGCCGCCGCCAACGCAGCGATCGCCACCCACGCCAGCACAAGCGACGACAGCGTGAACACCAGGTTCCACGTCGTCGCGACGGTCCACGGCGATACACGCGCCCAGCGCGCGGTGATGATCGCCGCGCTCGACATCGGCGTCATGTTCACGCCCAGCCCCCACCCCAGCATACAGGCAAACGCGAGTGCGGCAGGCGATACGCCCAGTGCGCGAGGATCGGGCACGGCTGCGCCCAGCAGCGCGATCATCGCGATCGGATTGAGACCGATCTGGCCGGTGACGATCAGCACTGCCGGCACCAACAGCGGCACCAGCCATGCTGGCACGTGCGCGATGAACGGTGCGATGCCACCAGCCGGAAGCACGCTGCCCAACGCTACGCCCATGAAGCCGGAACCGGCGAGCACAGTGGCTTCGGCGCGCAGATTCGGCGCGTGGCGGACGAAGCGCATGATGCGGCGGTGCAGGACCGCAGCGCTGCGGGGCAGCCGCTCGGCAGGCCTCCGCAGGATCGTGCGTTGCGATTGCACCAGCACCCAGCCCATCGCCACGATCGGCACCGTCAGCGTGACGCAACCGACCAATGGCAACCCAGAAAGAATGCTGACGGCTTCGGCCAACACCAGCACCAGCGCGACAATCGCCAGCACGCGCAGATGGATCGTCCAGCCGTCGGAATTCTGCCAGTGCGTGACCGTCCGTGTGGCGAGGCGAGCGGCGGACTGCCGGTCCTCCAGCCAGCCGATTGCTACCATGCCCAGCGACGTAAGGAACGCGAACGGCAGCAGCAAACGCATCGGCGCCGCGGGTACGGCACTGGAGACCACGACGGTCATGATGTTGATCGGATTCCAGCAGTTCATCACGGCGAATCCGCGATAGATCGCCATCATCATGCGCCGCGTGCGCAGGCTTTGCGTCGCGGCCGAACCGCCCGCCGATTCCAGCGTGTTGGCACGCATCACCATCGCGCCCAGCAGGTCGATTGAGCCGTACGACAGTATGATGCCGAACAGATGGCCACCGGCGGTCAATGCCGCATAGCGGCGGCCGGGCGGCTGCGTCACCAGATGACGGCCGCAGCGATGCACAAGGCGGCTGGTCTGCGCCGCGTCGCGCAGCGTGCTGATGGCGAAGAAGAACACGGCGTAGCTGGCGCCGCGCCGCCAGCCGGCATCGAACAAGGCCAGCGGGTGCCGCGACGGGATGATGCCGACCATGCCGATCGCGACCAACGCGATGAGCAACACCTGTGCGTAGCGACGTTGGTTGGGGAACTCGAGCAGCAGGAATAACAGCATGGCGATGCCGGCGGCGGTGCCGAGCACCTGCACGTGCAGCACCTGATCGGCGAGCGACGCGATCCACGCGAAGCTGTAACACCACGCGCTGAGTGACGGACGAGGAGACGGCAAGGGACAATCCAGGACGGAAGCGGAACCGCATCCTGCCGGGCCGGATCGCGTCTGGACAAGCCCTGCCCCGACGCGCAACGGTTGCCGATCAATGCCTCAGGAGCTCCTCCATGCTGTTCGATGTCACCGGAACCACGAACGAGAATGTCTATAAACTGCTGGTCGCAACAATCGGGCCTCGACCGATCGCCTGGGTGACCACGCAGGATGTGGACGGAACGGTGAATGCCGCACCGTTCTCTTTCTTCAATGCGATGTCGGGCAATCCGCCTGTTGTGGCGATCGGCATCGGCGGGCGCGGACCGGGCGACGTGAAGGACACCGGCGGCAATATCCGCCGCACCGGCGAATTCGTGGTGAACCTGGTGAACTATCGGCTCGCGGAACAAATGAACATCACCGCGATCGACTTTCCGAAAGAGGTGAATGAACTGGTGGAAGCGGGTCTGACGACGGCGGCCTCGCACCGCGTGAAGCCGCCCCGCATCGCCGAGACGCCAGTCGCGATGGAATGTGAGCGGCTGGTGATCGTCGATGTCGGCATCGATCGCGCGGTGATTCTAGGCAAGGTCGTGGCGTTCCACGTGCAGGATGACTGCGTGCTGGACAAGGATCGTTGCTATATCGACACGCCGAAGCTGGACCTGATCGGGCGTATGCACGGCCGCGGCTGGTACGCACGCACGACGGACCGCTTCGACCTGCCGCGGATCGATGTGGCCGACTGGTCGTTGCTCAAAGCTGCGGAATAGCACGCTCACGCGTGGCTGCATGCAGACTCTCGTTGCGCCCACGCCAGATGAAGTTGGATTTGCCGATTTGTCATAACGGCTGGTTGAGCCTGTGCATCGGTATGCACGGCGTCGCGTTCCTGGTGGGTCAAGAACTTTCACAGGAGATCGCGATGACGAAGACATTCCGTGTGGTCGGACTTGCCGGGGCATTGGCAATGGGAGCGGCGTTCGCTGCTTCCGCGCAGCCCAGCAACACCGGCGCAAGCGCGGTCGCGCCCACGCCGGGCCAAGGCTCCACCATGAACAACCCCGCAACGAATAGCGGTATGGCCGGCGTAAATGGCAGCGTGGCAGCCAACTCCGGCTACCAGACCAGCCAGGGCACGGTACCGGACAGCCAGGGGCCTGGTTTCAATGCTCAGACTACCAGCCCGGCATCGACCCCTGCCGGTGCGAACGGCGGCAGTGGGACGGGCGGTGGCGGCGCCGGGTCCGGGCGCTAGTCCGCGCTGGATTCATTTGACCGACGAATGAATAAGCCCGCCCCCGTGGCAGTCGCCGCGGGGGCGGCGGCGGGTGTTGCTAATTCATCTACAAAATGTGGGCTGGTATCGTTGCCGCCCTTACTGCGTTTGATATCAGCCACGGGAGCCTCAGCGATCCCCGGACGAAATTGCAGTTGGCGCCGTACGCCTCACGAGGCCTGATATTGAAATAGACGGTCAGATTGGCGACAACACCCCGCTGCGCGGAGTCGCCGCGTGTTCTTTCAGCACCGAATCCGTAGCCGGGTCGATCTCCTTCAGCAGCACGTCGTAGCCCCACAGATCAGCAATGTGCTGGAGTACCAAGCGCGCATCGCGCTCTTCCAGCAGGACTCGATTCAGCACCTGGTGATGCAGGATCAGCCGGCGATCCCCGGCGAGATCCACATCCACCACCTGGATATCCGGCGTGGAATAGGACACGTCATAGTGACGCGACAGCGCGCGCTGGATCTTGCGGTAGCCACGCTCGTCGTGGATTGCCTCGACGCGCAGGTTCGGTTCGTTGGCATCGTCCAGCACATGGAATAAGCCGAACTGGCGGATCAGGCGCGGGCTGAGGAACTGCAGGATGAAGCTCTCGTCGCGATAGTTGGCCCACACGTCGCGCAGCACGGCCATCGCGTCCCCCGTGCCGGCCATGGCGGGGAACCACTGGTGGTCCTCGGCGGTCGGCTCGGTGACGATACGCTCGATGTCCTGCATCATGGAGAACCCTAGCGCGTACGGGTTCCAGCCGCTGTAGCGGGGATCATCGAACGATGGCTGGAAGATCACATTGGTATGGCTGCGCAGGAACTCCACCATGGAGCCGTCATTCAACAGCCCCTTCTCATGCAGCCGCGTCATGATCCGGTAGTGGGTGTAGGTGGCGCAGCCCTCGTTCATCACCTTGGTCTGGCCCTGCGGCAGGAAATACTGCGCGATCTGCCGAACGATGCGCAGAATCTCGCGCTGCCAGGGCGCCAAGCGTGGCGCGGTCTTCTCGAAGAAGTAAAGGATGTTCTCCTGTGGCAGTTGCAGCAGTTCCTTGCGCCGCTCCTCCACCGTCGGATCGTGCCGCGCGGTGCTTTTGCCGGGCACGGTACGCCACAAATCGTTGAACACCGCTTCATCATGTTCGCGGCGTTCGCGTTCGCGCTTCTCTTCCATGCGCAGATCAAGCGAGCGCTTGCGCGGATAGCGGTGTACCGCGTGGTTCATCAGCGCATGCGCGGCATCGAGCAGCCGCTCGACCTGCGCTTCGCCATATCTTTCTTCGCACTGAGCAATGTAGCCGCGGGCGAATTCAAGGTAGTCCAGGATGCCGTCGGCGTCGGTCCACTGCTTGAAGACGTAATTGTTCTTGAAGAAGTGGTTGTGGCCGAATGCAGCGTGGGCGATCACCAGCGTCTGCATCGTCGCCGTGTTCTCCTCCATGATATAGGAGATGCACGGGTTGGAGTTGATGACGATCTCATACGCCAGGCCCTGCATGCCGGCGCGGTACAGCGCCTCGTTGCGGGCGAAATGCTTGCCGAACGACCAGTGCTTGTAGAACAGCGGCATGGCGATCGACGAGTAGGCGTCGAGCATCTGCTCGGAATTGATCACCTCGATCTGGTTCGGGTACACGTCCAGGCCGAGCTCGCCGACCGCGATTTCCGCGACCGCGTCGTGAACGCGTTGGATGGTGGAAAATTCCCAGTCGGCGCCTTCAAACAGCGGATGTTCGGCGCGGGCGGTTGGGGATTTCAATGTCAGGCTCATGCGGCGCTCCTCAGCGCGAGGGCGGAAGGGGCATAACGTTCCCCCTCCCCTTGAGGGCTTGGGCCGCGAAACGGACCAAGGGTGGGGGGAGGGGTCGATTGGGTGGTGGCCAAGCGACCCCTCCCCCCAACCTTGGTCCGTTTCGCGGCCCAAGCCCTCAAGGGGAGGGGGAGCGTTACGCCACGGCTCATGCCGTCTCGTGCTCCTGCTGTGCCGACTTCTTGGCGAACAGCTCGCGGAACACGGGATAGATGTCGCGGCGATGGCCGACCTTGCGCATCGCCATCGGCGCGCCGCTGCGGATGATCGCGGTATAGGTCTGCCACAAATCGGAATCGCGGCGGATGAACCCGGGCGGAAAATGCTCCGAGTCGCGGCCGACCTCCAGATACGCATAGTACTGGCAGACCGGCAGAATCACGTCGGTCAGCAGCGCCGCGGTCTTGTCGTTGTCCGACGCGGTGTTGTCACCGTCCGACGCTTGCGCGGCGTAGATGTTCCACGAATCCGGATTGTAACGCTCGGCGACGACCCGCTGCATTTCCTCTAGCGCGGTGGACACCACTGTTCCGCCGGTCTCGGGCGAGTTGAAGAATGTATCCTCGTCGACTTCCTGCGCCTGGTGGGTGTGACGGATGAACACCACGTCCACGTGCTTGTAGCGGCGCTTGAGGAAGATATAGAGCAACACATAGAACCGCTTCGCCAGGTCCTTCATGTGCTCGGTCATCGAGCCGGAGACGTCCATCAGGCAGAACATCACGGCCTGGGCGACCGGCCGCGGCAATGACTCGAAGCGCTTATAGCGAACGTCCAGCGGATCAATGTACGGGATCAGGCTGGTGCGGCGAAGCTTGCGAGTCAGCTCCTCCTCCAGCTCCAGCCGGCGCGCATGTTCTTCGCCGTCCGGGCTCAACGCGGCGATCTGGTCGCGCAGGTCCTGCAGCTCGCTCACCTTCGGCCGCCGCAGTGCGATCCGCCGCGAAAGGCTGTTCCGCACGGTACGCATCAACGCCAGATTGGCCGGCGACCCAGAGACGGAATAGCCGGCGCGATGCCAGCTCACTGCCTCGGCATCGACGACGCGCCGCTTGGCAAGATCCGGAAGCTCCAGATCTTCCAGGAACAAATCGACGAATTCCTCGCGCGACAGGGCAAAGCGGAAATCGTCTTGCCCCTCGCCGTCGGGGCTGCCTTCAGAGCCACTCCCACCGCCACCGCCGGGCGGCCGGGGGATCGTGTCGCCCTCCACATACTCCTTGTTGCCGGGTAGCAGATGGTCGCGAATGCCGCCGGTCCCGCTGCGATGAAACGACGGCTCGTGCACACCCTGCGCGGGCAGCGAGACCTCGCCTTCCTGGTCGGCGTCCTTGATGCTGCGGCTGGCCGAGCTTTCGTGCACTGCCTTGCGAATCAGGGACTTGGCCCGGCGCATGAAGCGCTGCCGGTTGGCGAGGTTCTTGCCGCTTGGGTTAAGCCGGCGATCGACGATGTGCATTGAGACTGCCTGTTGGCGGGGCTTCCCCCGCTACCCTGCTTGCTTCACCCGCATATACCACTCGACCAGGCGACGAACCTGACGCTCGGTATAGGCGCGGGAAGTCATCCGTTCGACGAACTCGGTGTGCTTCTTCTCTGTCTCGCTGTCCTTCTTCGAACCGAAGCTGATCACCGGCAGCAGTTCCTCCACCTGGGAGAACATGCGGCGTTCGATGACTTCGCGGATTTTTTCGTAGCTGGTCCAGGACGGGTTCTTACCGTTGTTGTTGGCGCGCGCCCGCAGACTGAACTTGACGACCTCGTTACGGAAGTCCTTCGGGTTCGCGATACCCGCCGGCTTCTCGATCTTGGTCAACTCCTGGTTGAGCAACTCACGGTTCATCAACTGCCCCGTGTCCGCATCCTTGAAGTCGATATCCTCGATCCAGGCATCCGCGTATGCGACGTAGCGGTCGAACAGGTTTTGCCCGTAATCGGAATATGATTCGAGATAGGCCTTCTGGATCTCATTGCCGATGAATTCGGCGTAACGCGGCGCGAGCTCGCCCTTGATAAACTCCAGGTAACGCTTCTCGGTCTCCTGAGGCAGTTGCTCGCGCCGAATCGATTGCTCGAGCACGTACATCAGATGCACGGGATCGGCGGCGATTTCCGTCGTGTCGTGGTTGAAGGTCGCGGCCAGTACCTTGAACGCGAAGCGGGTGGATGCGCCGTCCATGCCCTCCTCGACGCCCGCCACGTCCTTGTATTCCTGCAGGCTGCGGGCACGCGGATCGGTCTCCTTCAACGACTCGCCGTCATAGACTCGCATCTTCGAGAACAGGGTGGAATTCTCGTGCCGGCGCAGGCGCGACAACACAGAGAAGCGAGCCAGCATTTCCAAGGTGGCCGGCGCACACGGCGACGCCGCCAGTTCCGACCGGCTGATCAGCTTCTCATAGATCTTCTGCTCTTCCGCGACGCGCAGGCAATACGGCACCTTGATCACGTAAATGCGGTCGATGAAGGCTTCGTTGTTGCGGTTGTTCTTGAAGCTCTGCCACTCCGCCTCGTTGGAGTGGGCGAGGATGATGCCGCTGAATGGGATGGCGCCGATGTTCTCGGTGCCGATATAGTTACCTTCCTGCGTGGCGGTCAGCAGGGGATGCAGCATCTTGATCGGTGCCTTGAACATCTCGACGAACTCGAGGATGCCCTGGTTGGCGCGGTTCAAGCCGCCGGAGTAGCTGTACGCGTCCGGGTCGTTCTGCGCGTGGAGCTCCAGCTTGCGGATATCCACCTTACCAACAAGCGAGGAGATGTCCTGGTTGTTCTCGTCGCCCGGCTCGGTCTTGGCGACACCGATCTGCCGCAGGCGAGACGGCATCAGCTTTTGCACGCGGAACTTGGAGATGTCGCCGTTGAATTCGTCGAGTCGCTTGATGCACCACGGGCTCATCAGACCGGTGAGGCGGCGGCGCGGGATGCGGTAACGGTCTTCCAGCAGCGAGCCCATTCGTTCGGGATCGAACAATCCCAGCGGGCTCTCGAACACCGGACTGAGCTGATCGCCGGCCTTCAACACATAGATGGGATGCACTTCCATCAGCGCCTTGAGCCGCTCGGCGAGCGATGACTTGCCGCCGCCGACGGGGCCGAGCAAGTACATGATCTGCTTGCGCTCTTCGAGGCCCTGCGCGGCATGACGCAGGAAGCCGACGATGCGCTCGATCGTCTCTTCCATGCCGTAGAATTCGCTGAACGCGGGATAGACCCGCATCGTGCGGTTCATGAAGATGCGGCCCAGGCGCGCATCTTTTGCCGTATCGACCATTTCCGGTTGGCCGATCGCGTCGAGCAAGCGCTCGGTCGCGGTAGCGTACATCATCGGCTTGTCGCGACACGCTTCCAGGTATTCAGGCAACGACATTTCCGCGTCGCGGTGAGCCTCGAAGGTTCTCGCGTAAGTGGTGAACAGATCATCGACCATGGGCATCGGTCGCTCCGTCGATTGCGCTGAAAATGGTATCGTCTCCTGCGCTCACGCAAGATAGGTGCGAGCGTAGCGTATGCGCCCCGCGTCGCGTGAAGTTTTTTTTGCCGAGTCGTTCGATTCGTTGACTCTGTGGCGTCTCGGGTGTGTCAGCCATGCCGTGGCCTCCATTCGGAACGATGTTCGGTTCGGGATAACAAAGGTGACGGAGCGTGGCCGCTTCGTGGCAGATCACCCGCACGTGCGATCCCGGCCGATGGGCGCGCGGGAGTTGTGCCTGGACGAGCCGTTCCCATGGCGTGCTCGGGCAGCGCTTCGCAGGCGCGGCTGCCAGCCCGCCATCGCATTACATAAATTCCCGTATGGTGGGAAAAGCAAGCGACTCATCCAAGATTACTTCGGATTCGCGAAAAATGGAGACCGCGGCCCCGGCCTGGGCGGCTGCCAGCCGCGCGCTGGCCCGCCGAAAAGGCCGGTTCCTTTGGGTGCTGAGACAATGAGGCTCATGCATTTGCGATAACTCCGCGGCGTTCGACAGTCGAAGGAGCCAATCCTGCCGTAGATTACGCCCGTACTCGTTAATATCCGGCTAACTCCGCAGGCCGCTCGCCTCGGACAAATCAGCGAGACCTCCGGTTCGATCCCGAGGCGGCAGCCCCGGAAACCACGGCGAGGCAACGCAACTTCCATGCCGCAATGTTGACCGCGCCGGCTGGTACCCGGTTGCGTGGCGCGCCGCATTGAGATGCGTCAATCGCGAGCGGTGCCATCCGGTCGCATCACTCGCCGGCGTTGGCGTCGCCGTCCGGCAGCCTGGCGACGACCTTCGCCTCCACCTCGGGCGGCGGTGGTGGCCGCAATCCAGCCGCGAGCAGACGCACCGTCGTCCGCATTTGCTCAAAATATTGCCGACAGGCCGCACAAAGCAGCAGATGCAGCCACACACCAAGGCGTTTCCCCGGGGGCAGTGCATGCTCCAGGTGGTCGGTTACCAGTTCGCTCATGTCGCGGCAGGTTGGAAGGCGCATCGCACTTGCATCGGTTGGGCCGTTTGGTGAGACTCCGCGGCGGCAACGGCGTTACACGGCAGTCTGGACAGCGCCAGTGGACCGCGCCAGTCTGGGCAGCGCCACTCTGGGCAGCGCCGCCAGGAAAGGCCAGTGCGGCATGCGGCAATCCGGAGCGAGCAGCGGCGAGTTCAACACCCCGGAGTTCCTGGCACGGCTGCGCCGAGGGGACGGCAATGCATACCGCCAACTGATCCGCCGCTACCACGCCTCGCTGGTCGGCGTCGCCGCCTCCATCATCGGCAGTCACGCCCAGGCCGAGGAGGTGGTGCAGGACGCCTGGCTCGCGGTGCATGCCGGCATCGGCCGCTTCGAGGGGCGCTCCAGCCTGACCACCTGGTTGTTCGCGATCGTGCTCAATCGCGCCCGCACGCGTGCCACGCGGGAGGCGCGGCTGGTCGGCCTGCCGGAGCTGGACGGCGGCGAGCCGGGGGAGCGTGCGGTGCCGCTGTCCGCATTCCAGCCGGACGGACACTGGGTGGAGGCACCGCGGCTGTGGGACGAAGTGAGTCCGGAACGAATTGTCGGCGGGCGGCAGTTGTGGGACCACGTACAGGCGGCGATCGAGCGCCTGCCCTCCGGCCAGCGCGCCGTGCTGATCCTGCGCGACATGGAGGACTGCGCCGCCGAGGATGCCTGTGCGTTGCTCGGCATCACCGCGGAGAACCAGCGGGTGCTGCTGCATCGCGCGCGAGGCCGCATCCGAGCCGTGGTCGATGCGCTGGTGGGGAATGCGCCGGCGCCCGTCGCGCGCACCACGGCGCCGGCGCGGCAGCGTCCGCGGTCCTCGCCGCTCGGGCGGTGGATCGCGGCCGCGCTGCGCGCATTGTGCGCGGGCCGCGGCGAGAGCGTATGGACAGCCGGCGCGGTGTGATGATGAAATCGGCGTAATGGACAAAAGTCCAGGTCGGGGCGAGGCAAAACGGGAGACGCGGGATGGCGATAAAAAATGCCAAGGCGACGGCAGGCGGACGCAAGACACCAGCGGCGCCGCAGCCGATGGGCGCCACGGTTGCGCGAGTGCCGGCGACGTCACGAACGTCGAGTCCACAGCAACTCATGCGCGAAGCGGCCTGGAGCCGGATGTTCGGTCGGACCGAAACGAAGAACCCGTTCACCCGGTAGGGAACCCGCCGGCCCTCTGTCATTGCGAGGCCGCTTGGCCGAAGCAATCTCCGGGGGGGTTGCTTCGGCCAAGCGGCCTAACAAGGAACAAGGTTCCCCCCTCCCCTTGAGGGAGGGGTTGGGGGAGGGGTGCGTACATCCACCGACCGCGGACGTACGCACCCC
>DASXFW010000377.1:0-14076 GCA_036489395.1 Acetobacteraceae bacterium
TACATCCGCGGTCAACGGATGTACGCACCCCTCCCCCAACCCCTCCCTCAAGGGGAGGGGAGACGTTGTTTCTTGTTAGGCCGTTTGGCCGAAGCAATCTCCCGGGAGATTGCTTCGGCCAAACGGCCTCGCAATGACAGATGACCGCAAAGACAGATGCGTTCCGCCAGGCACCAGCGGCAGCAGCGCCTACGGCACCGGCATCGGCAGTGCCAGCGGCGCAGCCACCCTGTGCATCTCCAGGCGCGGCGATGTCGGCGACGCAGCGTTCGCCTTGTCGGATGCGCCTGGCGCCTGCGTCCCTCCGGCGGCGCACACCAGCAGCACGAGGCCAAGCGCGAGCGCAGCCAATCCGTAGGCGAAGAAGATTTGCCGCCGCCCCGGCCCCTGTGCGGCACGCAACCCATGGCGGCGGACATGCCGGTGCGCCGGGGGCGGTAGCAGGAAGCCGAACGAAAGCGTTGAACGAAGGACCGACATGACGAGACCCCTGAAGGACCGATTGCAAGTGTCGCGCTCACGTAGGTCCGCTTCGCCGCCACCGGCATCGTCCGCGCGCGGACAACGCTTGTGCGGACGGCGCACCAATGCGGCTGGATCAGACCAGCCAGGCGGTATCGGTTTCTCCCCAGGTCCGGCCTGCGGCCAGCCTGGCCTCGAGCTGGCGGACTTCCTCCACCAGGAAGTCGATCACCACCCGGGTGCGCGGTGCGAGGTGCCGACGCGACGGATAGACCACGTAGGCCTGCTGCCGGCCCGACGGGAAATCCGCCAGCAGGCGATACAGCCGCACCGTGCGCAGGTCGTCGGCGATCAACGGCTCCGGCATCAATGCGATGCCAAGGCCGGCCATGGCGGCGGCGCGTACCACGTCAAGGCTGTTGGAATGGAACGCCCCGACGACCGGTACTTCGATTGGCCCCTGGGGACCGGCAAACATCCAGCGCATGCTGTTGGGGCCGGTATCATGAATCACGCAGGCGTGTTGCGCGAGTTCGTCCGGATGCGACGGCATGCCATGGCGCTCCAGATACATCGGGGCCGCGATGGCCATCTGGCCTATGGTCGCGACCGCACGGGCGACCACAGACCCATCGGTCGGCTGGCCGAACTGCAGCGCCACGTCGAGGCGTTCCTCGACCAGGTCGCCAGGCTGGTCGCGCACCACGACGTCCACAGACAGCCCGGGGTAGCGTTCCAGCAAGCCAGGCAATCGCGCCACCAGCAGTCTCGCGGCACCCAGCGGCGTGCCCAGCCGTACCCGGCCGGTGGGGGAGGCGCGCTGGCGGCCGAGCGCGCCTTCCATGCCTTCCGCCGCGTCCAGCAGGTTGCGCGCGTGTCCCAGCAGGTCCTGACCGTCCTCGGTCAGGCTGATCCTGCGGGTCGAGCGATGGAACAGCCGGACGCCGAAGTGTTCTTCCAACTGGCCGACCATGCGGGTGGCGGCCGTGTGGCTGGAGCCGTTCTCGCGCGCGACGGCGGAGAACGAGCCGCTTTCCGCCACGCGCACGAACGTCGCAAGGGAACGAAGCATATCCATGATCTGTCCATTCCACGCACAGGCCATGTCGTAAAGCAGGATAATATCGCAGCCAGGCGTTGCGACCAGATCGCGGCCCGCGACAGGCGGCGCGACACGGCTTGCCGATTGGATCAACCGGCTGGCACTTCGATACCGATCACAACCCGATGGACCGATCACAACGCGATGGAAATCGCTCGCGGAGGCGAATCGCAAACCGGGACGGCAACAGTGCCGGCCTCGTTCGATTCGTGCCGGCGACCTTTCTCAGGCGAAGCAGCGGCAATCCCTGCGACCGATCGCGTGTTCCGCCGCGCTTTACAGAGTGGCCCCGATCAGCGGGTCACGCCGCTGCCGGTCGAAGGCTGGCTCGCCAGCATGTTGTCCATCCTGGCGCCGAGTGCGTTGGACACCGCGTTGACCCGCTGGGGCGGCGCGGCAGCGGGGGGTGGGGGGGTGTTGGCGCTATAGTCGTTGGCGTCACTCGCACATCCCGCCAGTGCTAACAACACGGCGCCCAGCGCGAAGCCGATGCGGATTTTCATTCGGTCAACCCCTTGGTGGCGCGGTCAGGCGCATGCAACGCGGGACGCGAATCGGCGGCCGCCAGTTTCGCTGGCAGAATAGCGCCTCAGCCGCTTCCCGTACTGACAATTACGCGAGCCGTAGCCGCAGCAATTACGATTCCGCGTCAAGCCGTCATCAAATCTCCGCGCATGCGTTCGGCTCCCGATTGCGTGACAAAGGCGACACGCCCGCCGGCGATCGTCGCGACCACACGCGGAATGTCAGAGTCCAAAACAACCAGGTCGGCCCGTTTTCCAGCCGAAATCATGCCGCGATCGGACAGGCCGGCCGCGTTCGCGGGATTGGCGGATATCAAGGACCAGGCGTGCGGCAGATCCAGCACGCCGCGTCCGGCCAGAATCAGCGCCGCGCGCAGCATCGCCGGGTAGAAATAGTCGGACGACAGCACGGTGCAGATGCCGGCCTCGGCGAGCCGTGCCGCCGAGGCCCAGCCCAGATGCGAGCGTCCGCGCACCACGTTCGGGCTGCCCATGACCACCCAGTCGCCGGCGGCGCGCGCCGCCTGCCCGACTTCCTCCGCCATCGGAAATTCGCAGATGCGCGCGCCACGTTCGCGGAAGGCCACGCGGGTCGGTACGGTCGCGTCGTCGTGACTGGCCATGGGGATGCCGGCGGCGCGTGCCGCGGCGGCGAGCTGCGCCTGAGCCGCCGGCACATCCGGCGCACGCGCGGCGACGCGGCCGGCGAGGGCCCGGAACGCGTCCAGTTTCATCCCCGCGCGGTCGCTGTATTTCGCGCCGGCAACGGGGTCCTCGACCTTCTCCAGGATCGCCGGCGTGTGGTCGTTGAACGCCAGCAAATGCACGCGCCCGGCGGCGATTTCAGCCAGTGCGGTGTCCAGCGCGTCGAGGTTGTACGCCTCCCATCGGAGGTGCACGCGCATGTCGCAGGTCCAGCGCCGCGCGTTCAGCGCATCGAGCAATTTGCGCCATGAATCCAGGCTGCGCAGCCCGGGCTCCCAGGACAGCGTCACGCCGTGGAAAGCCGTGGTGATGCCGTTGGCGAGCAATTGCGCCTCGGTGTCGGCCAGCGCGATGTCGGGCGGGAAATCGACGCCGGGGCGCGGCTGCAACTGGCGCTCGAAGGCGTCGCCGTGGATATCGACGATGCCGGGCAGCACCAGCAGTCCGCGTGCGTCGAATATCGCGCCGTGGGAGCCAGCGTCGCCGATCGCGGCGATCTCGCCGTCCTGTAGCAGCAGGTCGGTATTCTCCAGTCCGCCGGGCAGCAGCACCTGCCCGTCGATGATACGCAGCCGGTCCATGATAGGGGCTCTCTACGGTTCGAAGACGATCTGCACGCGCGGGGTGGGGAAGCGGCCGATGGCGAACTCGACCACCTGGCCGGCACGATCGACGTTGATGTTCTCGGTCACCAGCAACGGGCGGTTGCGCGGCATGCGGAGCAGCTCGGATTCCTCGGCGCCGGGCAGGCGCGCGGTGACGCGGGTGGTCTGGCGCAGGTAATCGGCGACGCCGACCGCCTGCAACGCCTCGGTGATGCGCGGATGGGTGCGCAGCGCGTCCTGGATGCCGCGCAGGCGGGCCGCGGGGAAGTAGTGGCTGGTCAGCCCCACCGGCCGCCCGTCGGCCAGCCCGAGCCGTTCCAGCAGCACCACGTGGCCGCCGGCGCGGATGCCCAGATTGCCGGCCACGTGTGCGTCGGCCAGCGTTTCCTTCAGTTGCACGACGCGGCCGGACGGTTCCTTGTTGTGCTTCCTGATCCATTCGGTGAATCGCGTGCGCGGCTCGACCGCGTATTCCAGCACGTCCTCCGCCACGAACGAGCCGCGGCCTTGTTCGACGCGCACCAGGCCGCTGCGCGACAGCTCCTCCAGCGCGCGGCGCACGGTGTGGCGGTTGACGCCGAAATGGCGGGAGAGCTGCGCCTCGGTCGGCAGGCGGCCGCCGACCGGATAGGTGCCGTCGGTAATGTCCTGCTGCAGCTTGCCGGCGATCTGCCGCCACAGCGACACACCATCCTGGCGCAGCACCGGATGAACCAGTGAGTCGTCCGTCACATCAGCCGGCGTCATGGTTTTTTCATCCAAAGCGTCTCTTGCGTGTGCGAGTTGGCGGTTGACGTTAGCTGGGTCGGCCGCTACCTGTCTAGACATCTGTACAAGTCAAGGGCGAACCGATGGCCGACGCCGCGCCTTTCCCAGAACCTCATGCCGAGCGCCGCCGCTGGATGGCGGTGCTGGCGCGTGCCAGCGGCGAGGAGATCGCGGCGCGCCTGGGCGATCAAGCGACACTGTCGGACTATACACGGCTGCGCGGACCGGAAGCGGGGTTGGTGATGGTGCGCGGACGGATCGGCGGTGGCGGCGGTGCGTTCAATCTCGGTGAAATGACGGTGACCCGCTGCACGGTACGGATCGAATCGGGGCTGGTCGGGCATGCCTACGTTGCCGGGCGAGACGGTCGTCAGGCCGAGCTCGCTGCACTGGTCGATGCGATGCTGCAGGACCCCGAGACGGCGCCGGCGTTGCAGGCCGATATCATCGAACCGCTGGCGGCGGCGCAGCAGCAGCGTCGCGACGGGGTTGCCGCCAAGGCCGCGGCGACGCAGGTGCAGTTCTTCGCCATGCAGAACATGCGCACATGAGCGGCATCGTGCTTCCCGGGTTCGCGGAACCCGTCGCCGGTGCCCAGGCGTGTTTTCGCGCCGTGCTGGATGCGATGGCTCGGCCGGGACAGGTGCACGAGGCAGGCGCGGGCCTGACGCCGCCCGCGCCGCTGGTGCCCGCATCCGCAGCGGTGCTGCTGACGCTGGTCGATCACGACACGCCGTTGTGGCTGGATGCCGCGGCGGGTAGCGCGCGCGAATGGATCGCGTTCCATTGCGGTGCTCCGATTGTCGAGGATGCGGCCGCGTGTAGTTTTGCTTTGGCGTTGTCCTGGCTGGACCTCGGAGTATTGCCGGCTGGGAGTTATGAGGCGCCGGAAACCTCGGCTACGCTGATTGTGCAGGTGCGGTCGCTTGGCAGCGGACAGCGATTTCGCCTGGAAGGACCGGGTCTGCGTGAGCCGGTCGTGCTAGCCATTGATGGTCTGCCATCCGGCTTCGCCGAAATCTGGCAGCGCAATCATGCACTGTTTCCATGTGGCATCGATGTCGTGTTGTGCGCCGGAACTCGTCTGGCGGCGTTGCCGCGCAGCGTCACGGTGCGGGAGGCCTGAGCGATGTATGTCACCGTCAAGGGTGGAGAGCAGGCGATCGCGGCGGCGCATCGCTGGCTGGCGGAGGAGCGGCGGGGCGATCCGTCGGTGCCCGAAGTCTCGCTGGCGCAGATCGCGGAACAATTGGGTCGCGCGGTGGATCGCGCGATGGGCGAAGGTTCGTTGTACGACCGCGAGCTTGCGGCGCTCGCGGTCAAGCAGGCGCAGGGCGACCTGATCGAGGCGGCATTCCTGTTGCGCGCCTATCGCACCACGCTGCCGCGGTTCGCCTATTCGTGGCCGGTGGATACGGCGGCGATGACGATCGAGCGGCGGATTTCGGCGGTGTTCAAGGATCTGCCGGGCGGACAGTTGCTGGGGCCGACTTACGATTACACGCATCGGCTGCTGGATTTTGGCCTGGCAGCGGATGGCGCGCCGGTCGCGGCGCCTTGCGCGGAACCGAACAGCGGACCGATGCCGCGGGTGCCGGATATTCTCGGGCATGAGGGCCTGATCGAACCGGATGGCGATCAGTCGCACGAACCCGGCGACCTGACGCGCGAACCGCTGCGGTTTCCGGCCGGCCGCGATGTGCGGCTGCAGGCGTTGGCGCGTGGCGATGAAGGGTTCCTGCTGTCGCTTGGCTATTCCACGCAGCGCGGCTACGGCGGTTCGCATCCGTTCGCCGGCGAGATCCGCATGGGTGAGGTGTCGGTGGAGATCGAGCCGCCGGAACTGGGGTTCGCCATCGACATCGGCGACATCGTGCTGACCGAGTGCCAGATGGTGAACCAGTTCAAAGGCTCGAAGACGCTGCCGCCGCAGTTCACCCGCGGTTACGGCCTGGTGTTCGGGCATTCGGAACGCAAGGCGATGGCGATGGCACTGGTCGATCGCTCGATGCGTGCCGAGGAACTGGGCGAGGACGTGACCGCGCCGGCACAGAATGTCGAATTCGTCGTGTACCACTCGGACAACATCGAGGCGACGGGGTTCGTCGAGCACCTGAAGTTGCCGCATTACGTGGATTTTCAGAGCGAGCTGGAGAACGTGCGCCGGATGCGGCGCGAGGCAACACGCGAAGTGGAACGGGCGGAGGCGGCGGAATGATCCATACCACCCCGTCATGGCTGGGCCATGGCCCCGGGTGCTTGACCCGGCCATCTGCGCACGATTGTTCGAGCGGCGAAGTTGGCGCACCGCACCACAGCCGTTGCGTGGATGGTCGGGTCAGGCCCGGCCATGACAAGTATCGCAGGTGCCTGCCATGAACGGCTATAATTTCGCTTATCTCGACGAACAAACCAAACGGATGATCCGCCGCGCGCTGTTGAAAGCGGTCGCAGTGCCGGGGCACCAGGTGCCGTTCGGTTCGCGCGAGATGCCGCTGCCGTATGGCTGGGGCACCGGCGGCATCCAGGTGACCGCATCTGTGTTGGGCGCGGATGACGTGCTGAAGGTGATCGACCAGGGCGCCGACGATACGACGAATGCCGTCTCGATCCGGCATTTCTTCGCCCGCACCGCCGGCGTGCGCACCACCACGCACACCACCGAAGCAACCGTGATCCAGACGCGCCACCGCATTCCCGAAACCACGCTGCGCGACGACCAGATCATCGTCTATCAGGTGCCGCAACCGGAGCCGCTGTATCGCCTGGAACCCAGCCGTGCGGAAACTCGCCGCATGCACGCGCTGGCGGATTACGGCCTGATGCATGTGAAGCTATACGAAGACATCGCACGGCTCGGGCAGGTGTCGATCAGCTACGACTACCCGGTCATGGTGAACCACCGCTACCTGATGTCGCCCAGTCCGATCCCGGCGTTCGACAATCCGAAGATGCACATGATGCCGGCGTTGCAGTTATTCGGTGCCGGTCGCGAGAAGCGCATCTACGCGGTGCCGCCTTATACGGACGTGCGCTCGCTCGATTTCGACGACCACCCGTTCCGCGCCATCCGCGCGCCGCACGCCTGCGGACTGTGCGGCGCCGACAACGTCTATCTCGACGAAGTCGTCACCGACGACCGTGGCGGGCGCTTGTTCGTGTGCTCCGACACCGACCATTGCGCCGAGCGCCGCGCGACCGGCCACGTCGGCCCCGCCTCGCTGCCGGAGGCCGCCGAATGAACAGCGCCACCCTCCTGTCCGCACGCGGCCTGACGCTGTCGTTCGGCAACATCACCGCATTGGCCGACGTCGATGTCGATCTATGGCCCGGCGAAATGCTGGCGATCGTCGGCGAATCCGGCTCCGGCAAGACGACGCTGTTGAATGTGCTGTCGGGCCGGCTCGCGCCGCAGGCCGGCGCGGTGTGGTATCGCGATCCGCTCGGTCATCTGCACGACGTGCACGCGATGCCCGCACCGGCGCTGCGCACGCTGCATCGCTCCGACTGGGGATTCGTGCACCAGGACCCGAAGCAGAACCTGCGCATGAACGTTACCGCCGGTGGCAACGTGGGCGAGCGGCTGATGGCACAGGGCGCGCGGCATTACGGCGACATCCGCGCGCAGGCGCTGGACTGGCTGCGCCAGGTGGAGATCGACGCCGACCGCATCGACGATCTGCCGCGCACTTTTTCCGGCGGCATGCTGCAGCGATTGCAGATCGCGCGCACGCTGGTGACGCATCCGCGTCTCGTGTTCATGGACGAACCAACCGGCGGACTGGACGTGTCAGTGCAGGCGCGGTTGCTCGATCTCATCCGCACATTGGTGGCTCGGCTGAACATCGCCGCTGTTCTGGTAACGCACGACATTGCGGTGGCGCGATTGCTCGCACATCGCATCGCGGTGATGCAGCGCGGCCGCGTGGTGGAGACTGGACTGACGGACCAGGTGCTCGACGATCCGCAGCATCCTTACACGCAGTTGTTGGTCAGCTCGGTACTGCATGCATGAGTATGCAGTTACGAAGTCATTGCAGGGCGCCGAACGTCTGTGCTAACCGGATGCTGGGAGATGGTTTGCGCCATCCCCCGACTCCGGTGGGTCAGAGGCGGATCTTTACTTCAATGCGGATCCGCCTTTTCCCCCACCGGATTTCCACCACGACGCTGATGCGCATGGCTTACTCTCCGATGACGGCCGTGCCCTTGCGACTGGGCACGATACCCGGTCATCCGGGCACGCGGCGACCATGCGTCCGCGTAGAGCAGCGCAAAGTTTCGTCCTTTCTGCGGACTCGTCAGGCGGCGATTGTCATACGATCGTGTGTGCTCCGCTGCGTTATGAATACGCATGTATGTTTGGCGCACGCGGTCGCGTGCGGCGACGCAAAAATCGTTGCGAGCGATTTGAAAGGCTGCTATTCGGGAAGCCGGAGAGCGGTTTACGTCGCCCTCCGGTCCCCGATGGGTCAGAGGCGGATCTTCACTTCGATACGGATCCGCCTCTTTCCCCACCGGATTTCGACCACAACGCTGATGCGCATGGTTTCCTCTCCGATGACGGCCGTGCCCTCGCGAGGGGGCACGATGCCCGATCATCTGGGCACGCCGCGACCACGCGCTCGCCCCAGGCGACACGCGGTTTCGTCCTGTCGGACTCATCAGGCGGCGATACGATCGTGTGCGGATCGGCAACATCGCCCGATGATGCGCGGGGAATCTAAACAAATCGTTGATAAACGAGGCTTTCGATGGGACCGGTGATGCTGCGCACCGAAAGCCTCGCGAAGGGCTTCACGCTGCATCTGCGCGGCGGCGTGCGCATACCGGTGCTGTCCGACGTGGGCCTGGATGTGCGTGCCGGCGAATGCGTCGTGCTGTCGGGGCCATCCGGTGCGGGCAAGTCAACGCTGATGCGCAGCCTGTATGGGAATTACCGCGCGGAAAGCGGGCGCATCCTGATCCGCCATCGCGGTGAGATGATAGACATCGCGAATGCCGATCCGCGCACGATCCTCGACGTGCGACAGGAGACGCTGGGTTATGTCAGCCAGTTCCTGCGCGTGGTGCCACGCGTTCCTGCACTTGATGTGGTCGCGGAGGTACTGGTCGCGCACGGCATTGCACCCGACGCCGCGCGGCAACGCACCACGGCGTTGTTGTTGACTTTGAACATTCCTCGCCGTTTGCACGTGATCCCGCCTGCAACATTCTCTGGTGGAGAGCAGCAGCGGGTGAATCTCGCGCGCGGGTTCATTGCGGAGTATCCGCTGTTATTGCTGGATGAACCCACCGCGTCGCTGGATGCGGAAAACCGCGCCGTGGTGGTGGAAATGATCCGCGCCGCCAAGCTGCGCGGTACCGCGATCATCGCCATTTGCCACGATGCGGATGTGCGTGATGCCATCGCTGATCGTTTGTTCCCGTTGATGCCAGTGCAGGATGCCGCATGAACGTCGAGACGATCCTCACCAACGCTGTTCTTGTTCTGCCGGATGCGACGCTGTACGGCACCATCGTGCTGCGTGACGACCGCATTGCGGACATTCAGCCAGGCCGGGCGACAGGGAACTTGGCGATTGATCTGGACGGCGACCACCTGGTTGCCGGCATGGTGGATCTGCATACGGACAACCTGGAACGCCAGGTGCAGCCTCGGTCGTTGGCACGCTGGCCATCGCGATCGGCCATGGTGGCGCATGATGCGCAGTGTGCCGCTGCGGGTGTGACGACGGTATTCGATGCGCTGTGTCTCGGCGATCTGGGTTTCGACAAGGAACGCATCCGCACATTCCGTGAAGGCGTAGTGGATCTCGAAGCGCTCTCGGAAGCGCAACTGCTGAAGGCGGAGCACTTTCTGCATCTCCGTTGTGAAGTGCCGGCAACGGACATGCTGGAGCTGTTCGATTCCGCGGCTGATAATCCCCGCGTGCGCATGGTCAGCCTGATGGACCACAGTCCTGGTGTCGGCCAATACGCCGATCTGGATTTCTATCGGGCGCTGCGCCGGCGGGGTGGATTGGACGACGCGTTCATCGAGCGCCGCATTGTGGAAATGCAGGAGCAACGCGAACGCTTGCGAGGGCCGAACCGCCGCGCGCTGCTGGATCGCCTTGCCGGCCGCGATGTGGCGCTTGCCAGCCACGATGACCGGACCCAGGAGGAAGTGGCGGAGAACGCCGCCGACGGCATTCGCATCAGCGAGTTCCCGGTTACGATGACGGCGGCGCGTGCAGCGAAGGCAGCCGGCATGAACGTGATAGCCGGCGCGCCCAACATCGTGCGCGGCGGCTCGCATTCCGGCAACGTTTCCGCGGTGGACTTGCTGGAACAGCGGGCGGTGGATGCGTTTGCGTCGGACTATGTGCCGAACAGTCTGATCGAGGCGGCGTTTCAGTGTGCGGCGCGAATTGGGCTGCCGGCGGCGATGGCGCTGGTCAGCGACCAACCGGCGCAGTTAGGTGGACTAACGGACCGCGGACGGCTGGAACCGGGACAACGCGCCGACTTCGTGCGCGTGCGCGTGCATGATGGGCTGCCGGTCGTGCGTCAGGTTTGGCGTGCCGGTGAGCGGGTTGCGTGATGGGCCCCGGCGCGCGTGTTGCGGTGTATTATGCGCCGCGTGCCGACGATCCGCTGTTTGCGGAAGCGGCCACCTGGCTGGGCCGCGATCCCGAGAGCGGTGCGCCGGTGCCGCAACCTGATGTGCCGGACATCGAAGCGATAACGGCTGAACCTCGATTGTATGGATTTCATGCGACGCTGAAGCCGCCGATGCGGCTGGCGGAGGGACGGCAGTGGTTCGACGTGCTGGAGGCAGCCACGGAGCTGGCGGATCGCACCGCGGCGTTTGTGCTGCCCTCGCTTGCGGTTTCTGACGTGTTTGGCTTCCTGGCGTTGCGGGAGACGGCACCTTGTCCGCCCTTGCAGGCGCTGGCTGATACATGTGTCGCGTACCTCGATCCGTTTCGAGCGCCGCCATCAGACACCGAGTTGGCACGGCGCCGACGTTCCGGGCTGACGCCGTTGCAGGATGCAATGCTGGTACGGTGGGGTTATCCGTACGTGTTCGAGACCTGGTTCTTTCACCTGACACTCACGCGTCGCCTCAACGCGGAAGAGAAGGCCACCTATCAACCGGCGGCAGAACGGCACTTTGCACACGCCATCGCGGTGCCGCGGCGGGTAGCGGATATCTGCTTGTATGTGCAGGAAGCACCCGGGGCAGCGTTTGTCCTGGCGGAGAGATTGCCGCTTCGCTCATCGAGCCTGCAGAGTGGAGCGACTCAGGCCGCATAGCGCCCAGCGTGACGGTTGTCAGGCTCGTTCGTCGGGTGCGCCGCGCCTTTCACCCACATCGCTTGGTTGCATGGTCTCTTCCAAGATGCGGGTGAGGTGTGTGAGGAACCGTCGTGCCCCGATTTCCGGCGATGCATCGTTCAGCACGGTGGCCAATTCAATTCCCTCCGGCAATGCGACCCGACGAGCCAACCGCGCCGCGACGTCCGCGGCTGTTTCCCGACCGCGTGCCGCCAACCTTGCCGCCAGAACCTCCGCCGGTGCGGTGACTTCGATCACTCGTACTGGGAAAACCGTCGCCGCCTCCGCGATGACCGAGCGCGATACATTAGCCACGACCACGACCCCACGAGCCACATCGTCCGCGACATCGGCTGGAATGCCGTAGCGCAGGCCATGCGCTTCCCAACTCAATGCCAAAGCGCGCGTCGCGAACTCTGCGTCCGACACGGGCTCATGATCCTCCCCGCCAGCCTCGGCCGGCCGTGTGATCACGCGCCGCACGAAGCGATACCGCGTGTCGTCCGCCAGCGCCTGGCGCGCCGCGTTCAGCAGCGTGTCCTTGCCGGCTCCGCTCGGGCCAACCACCAGCACCAGCATCCCGGTTCCTTGCGTTGACGGCGCGCACCCTGGCGCTAGCCTGCGTCGCGATCAACCGCAGGAGCGCGCATGTTCACCACTCGGCCGGAAATCGCTGGCACATTCGGCGTGGTTGCCAGCACGCACTGGCTGGCCAGCCAGGTCGGCATGGCGGCGCTGGAGCGCGGCGGTAACGCATTCGACGCAGCCTGCGCCGCGGCTTTCACCTTGCAGGTGGCCGAGCCGCATCTGAACGGTCCCGGCGGCGATGCACCCATCATCCTGCATGACGCGCGCACCGGAACACAGCAGGTGATCTGCGGCCAGGGCGTCTCCCCGCAGGCTGCGACACTCGCGAAGTTCCGCGACCTGGACATCGATCTGATTCCGGCCACCGGCCTGCTGCCAGCGGTGGTGCCGGGCGCGTTCGATGCGTGGTGCCTGCTGCTGCGCGACTGGGGCACATGGGAACTGCCGGAGGTGCTGGCCTTCGCGATGGGCTATGCCGCGAACGGCGTGCCGATCGTGCCGCGCATCAGCGCGACCATCGAAGGCGTGCGGCCGTTGTTTCAGCAGGAGTGGAAAAGCTCGGCCGCGGTATTCCTGCCGGGTGGCAAGGTTCCAAAGCCGAACTCGCTGTTTGCGCGGCCAGCGCTGGCCGCGACATGGCAGCGTATCTGCACGGAGGCGAATGGCGCAACGCGCGAGGCCCGCATCGATGCCGCGCGCAACGCATGGTATCGAGGCTTCGTTGCCGAAGCTGTGGATCGGTTTTTCCAGTCGCAGGCCGTGTTGGATGTCACCGGGCGGCGCAATCGCGGCTTGCTTGCGGCGGACGATTTTGCGCGCTGGTCGGCGACGGTCGAAGATCCCGTCGCTTACGACTATCACGGCCACACCGTGCTGAAATGCGGGCCGTGGAGCCAGGGCCCAACGTTCCTGCAGCAGCTTGCGCTGCTGGGCGGATTCGATATCGGCGCGATGGATCCCTGCGGCGCGGAGTTCGTCCACACCGTCGTGGAATGCGCCAAGCTCGCGTTCGCCGATCGCGAGGCCTATTACGGCGATCCGAACTTTGCCGATGTGCCGCTGAACACGCTGCTGTCGGAAGGCTACAACGCCGACCGGCGCAAGCTGGTTGGGCATGATGCTTCGTTGGAGTTGCGGCCTGGCAGCATTCCTGGCTACGCCGCGTGGGTGGATCATGATGCCGCGGCACGCGCGTCCATGTTGGCGGGTCCCGCGGCTGGCGCCGGCGAACCGACGGTCGCGCGGCTTGGGGTGATCGGCGCCGACACGTGCCACATCGATGTCATCGACCGCGACGGCAACATGGTCAGCGCGACGCCATCCGGCGGCTGGCTGCAATCATCGCCGGTGATCCCGGAACTGGGATTCTGCCTGGGTACGCGCGGGCAGATGTTCTGGCTGCGCGACGGATTGCCGAACTCGCTGGCGCCGGGGAAGCGTCCGCGCACCACGCTATCCCCCAGTTTCGCGCTGCGCGACGGCAAGCCGTGGATGGCATTCGGCACGCCGGGCGGCGAGCAACAGGATCAGTGGTCGCCGATCATGTTCTTGCGCATGGTGCATCATAACATGGGCCTTCAGGAGGCGATCGACGCGCCGTCGTTCCATACGGAGCACTGGCCCTCCAGCTTCTGGCCGCGTGTGGCCCGGCCGGGGAAGGTGGTGATCGAGGGGCGCTACCCGGCTGCTGTGCTCGGCGAATTGAAGTCGCGCGGGCACAAGGCGGAAATGGGCGACGATTGGAGCGAGGGACGCCTGTCCGGCGCGCGCATCGAGCCGGACGGACAGATGTTCGCCGGTGCCAATCCGCGCGGCATGCAAGGTTATGCTGTGGGGCGGTGACAGGCTCGCTCTGTCTGTCATTGCGAGTTGACGGCGGCCGAGGTGGCGGTCCCGCCCTGGATGAAACGGCTTCGGCGGCCTGACGTAAGTTCCCCCCTCCCCTTGAGGGCTTGGGCCGCGAAGCGGACCGAGGCCAGGGGGAGGGGTGCGTACATCC
>DASXFW010000203.1:0-9726 GCA_036489395.1 Acetobacteraceae bacterium
CCTTGAGGGAGGGGGTTAGGGGGAGGGGTGCGTACATCAGCAGTCCGGCGGATGTACGCACCTCTCCCCCTAAGATTCCCCCTCCCCTTGAGGGAGGGGGTTAGGGGGAGGGGTGCGTACATCCGCAGTCCGGCGGATGTACGCACCCCTCCCCCAACCCCTCCCTCAAGGGGAGGGGAGAAGCCTTGTTTCTCGCTGCGCTCCTCGCAATGCCAGACAGAACGCGCGTGCGCCTACGCAGTAAGTTCCAGCACGTACAACCCGCCGGCGAAACGATCCACCGTATAGACCATGCGGTTCTCATCGACGTACACGTCGTTGATCTGCGCCGCACCGACACGCGAGTTCGGCGGCGCTTCCGGCACGAACGACGCGATCTCCTTTGGCTGGAACGGATCGGTCAGGTCGTGCACGCGCAGCCCGCCGCCGAACCATGTGGAGAACAATAGCGTGCTGGACCGGAACGCCGGCCCAGGCCGGTTCTCGTGCATGTTGTGCGCGCCGTAGCGGCCGCCGGTGAAAGCGTAGTCCTCGACAGGCGGGATCGGCAGCGTGCCGATGCACACCAAATTGTCCTCGCGTCGCCCATCGAGCAACCAAACCAGCTTCGGCCAGTCCTCGCCCTTGTTGCGCACGCATTCGTCGCTGACCACCAGCAGGTCGCGATCGAGCATCGGCATGATGGTGTGGGTGAAGCCCGGGAACGGCGGATGCGGATTCCAGTGCCCCACCTGCTTTGGCCGGCCGATGTCGGAGATGTCCAGTATGACAGCGCCGCCGTCGATGTAGCCGACATACGCACGATCCGGACGGTCCGGATACACGTTGGTGTTGTGCGCGCGATAGCCCGTGTCGAAGCGCGGATGCCGCGGGGGCGGCGGGGCTTCGTCGCGTTCCTCCGTGCCGGGATACCACCAGCGGCCGAGCTCGCGCGGCTTCGTCGGATCGCTCACGTCGATCGCGCAGTAGCACTGGTCGTCCAGCAGGTTGCGCGGCGAAAAATCCGCGGCGCCGCTGGAACAATGGATGGTCTTGCCATCGACCCACCAGAGCTGGTGCACGCCGCGCGACTTCGGGCCGGACCGATCCATGAAGCTGACGCTTTTCGGGTGCTCCGGGTTGGAGATGTCGAAGATCTCGATGCCCGCCGGCGTCGCGCCGTGCGTGCCGGTCTGGTAGGCGACGGCCATCAGGTCGCCGCACACCTCCAGCGAATTGGAGCGCACGTTGCGATGCGGCAGCTCGGTCTGCACGATCATGCGCGGCTTGGCGGGATCGGTGACATCGACGCCGGTGAAGTTCTTCGGCGCGGATTCATGCGCCATCCACAGCACGCGCCGTCCGCCTGGCTGCACCTGCAAGCTGACGCCCTCGCCGACATTGCCGAAGCCGCCCAGATTGTCGTGTGCGATCAAGCGAAAGTTGTGGATCTCGTGTTGCGCCATGACGTTGCCTCCCCGATGGTGCGGGCGATAAAGCGGGAACGCCGGTTGCGGTCAAGCCGGCAGGAGGTCGCATGACGGCGAACGACACGGCGAATACGGTGCCGGTGACGATCCTTACGGGGTTCCTCGGCAGCGGCAAGACGACGGTGCTGAACCGGCTGCTGAAGCTGCCGTCGCTGGCGGATACCGCAGTCATCGTCAACGAGTTTGGCGCGGTCGGGCTGGATCATCTGCTGATCGAGCAAGCCATCGAGGATGCGGTGCTGCTGAAGAACGGCTGCATCTGCTGCACCGTGCGCGGGGATATCGCGGATACGCTGGACCTGCTGTGGGAGCGTCGCGAGCAGGGGCTGCTGCCGCTGTTCCGGCGCATCGCGATCGAAACGACGGGACTGGCCGATCCGGCGCCGGTCGCGCACGCGCTGCTGGCCGCACCGGAGGCGCGGTACGCGTGCCGGCTGGACGGCATCGTTACCACGGTGGATGCGATGCATGGGCCGATGCAGCTCGAGCGTCAGCCGGAGGCGCGGCGCCAGGTCGCGATGGCCGATCGGGTGCTGCTGACCAAGACGGACCTGGTGGGCGATGCGGAGGTGGCGCGGGTTACGGCGATGATCCGTGCGTTGAATGCGGGCGCGCCGGTGCGGCATGTGTTGAACGGCGAGGTCGCGGCGGAGGACGTGTTCGGACTGTCGCCGGGCGACGGGAATGATGCGCGGGTGGCGGAGTGGCTGCGCGCGTTCGACGACGATCCGCATCGCGGGCACCAGCATTTGCCGTTCCGGCATGGGGACGAAATCGGCTCGGTGACGTTACGGTCTGATACGCCGGTGGAGTGGGCGAGGCTGCGGGCTTGGCTGGAGTCGGTGTTGTCGCTGCGCGGCGACGGCGTGCTGCGGCTGAAGGGGCTGGTTCGGGTGGTGGGGCAGGATCGGCCGATCGTGCTGCAAGGCGTGCATCACGTGCTGCACCCGCCGGTGTTTTATGAACGGCCGCTGGATGGCGGCACGCGGATCGTGCTGATCACGCGTGGGCTTTCCGCGGTGGGGCTGCGGGCGAGTTTTGCGGCGGCGATGAAGTGACGCGACCTCGCGTGTCATTGCGAGTTGGCCACCGGCCTGGCGGCCGCCCCGCGCGGGAAGAAACGGCGTCGGCCGGAGCGTACGTCTCCCCCCTCCCCTTGAGGGAGGGGCTGGGGGAGGGGTCGAAACGTAAGCATCGACCCCTCGGTCAAGCTGCTGATCTCTTGCGCACCTCGCTGGGGGAGGGGTCGAAACGCACGCACGCATCGACCCCTCCCCCATCCCCTCCCTCAAGGGGAGGGGGGAAGCTTGAGTTTCTTGTTAGGAGCCTCGCAATGACACGCGAGGTCAGATCGCCATCGCGTAGGCTGGCCTTCGCGGATCGGCACCGGCACCGATCAGCCCGGTCGCCGGATCCGTCAGGATCGCCTCGACCGAGCCCGCCAGCCATGTCCACTCCGGCCATTCGCGAATCTCGTGTCCGCGCGCGGCAAGTTCGTCGCGCGTGGCACGATCGATCCGTCCTTCGACTGCCAGCCGGCCGGGGAAATACTCGAACGGCGCGAACGACGACGGGAAGGAATACGACGCGACGCGCGGAGCCTCGATCGCGGTCTGCGGGTCCATGCCGAAATGCATGATGTTGAGCAGCACCTGCAGCATCGCCTGAGTCTGCACGTCGCCGCCCGGCGTGCCGAACGGCATCACGCCGCCGGCTTCGGTCAGCAGCATCGCCGGGTTCGGCGTCAACCGCGGGCGTTTGCCGGGCGCGACACCGGCGGGATGTTTCGGATCGGGCCGGCTTTGCGAACCGCGGCCGGAGGGCGTGATGCCAAGCCCCGGCACCACCGGCACATTACCCGAACCATCCGACGGCGTGGCGCTGAACGCGTTGCCCCAGCGATCGACAACGCAGCAATACGACGTGTCCGCCTCGACCTTCGGCAGATCGGCAGTGCTCGCCGCATGTGAGCGATTGGGCAGATCGAGCGGCGCCGGCATATGGCCGAACGCACGGTCGTCGCGCACCGCGGCGGCACGCCGTGCGATCGTTGCGGGGTTCAGGATATGGTCGATCGGCACATCGACGAAATTCGGATCGCCAAAATAATGTTCGCGGTCGGCCATCGCCAGGTTCACGCATTCGGCGATCCGATGCAGATAGTCCGCCGAATTGTGTTTGAGCCCGGTTATCCCGACTTGTTCGACCAGCGCCAGTGCCTCCTGCAACGCGGGGCCTTGGCACCACGGGCCGCAGGTGATCAGTTCATGCCCGCGCCAGCGGCGGCGCACCACCGGCTCGATCGGCGAGCGATACGACGCCAGGTCGTCCATCGACAGGTAGCCGCCTTCCGACTGCTGGAACTTCACGATCTCCCGCGCGATGTCGCCGCGATAGAATGCGTGGTGTGCGGCGTTCAGGCCGGCGATGCGATCGGGGCCGGCGGCACGGTCCTGGTCCGCCATGTATTGCAGCGTGCGCGCAAGATCGGATTGCACGAATTTGTCGCCGGCACTGGGCACGCGATCGTTGGGCAGGAAGATCGCGGTGTTCGATGCCCAGCGGCGATATTCATGTTCGTGCGAGGCGATCGACACGGCCAGTAGCGGATACACCGCGAAGCCCTCGCCGGCGAAGCGGATCGCCGACGCGGCGACATCGGCGAAGCGCATCGTGCCGTGGCGGCGCAGCGCGGTGATCCAGGCATCGGGTGCGGCGGGCACCACAGTGCGCAGCACGCCGTCGGGAATCTTGCCGCCGTGCTCGCGCATGAAGAGATCGGCGGGGATTGTCTTCGGCCACCAGCCGAGGCCGGCGATGCTTTCCACGGTGCCGTCGGCGAGGCGGATGATGATCGGCGCGACGCCGGCAACGTTCACAAGGTCGGGCTGCAGCACGCCCAGCGCGATGCCGGCGGCGCAGCCGGCGTCGATCGCGTTGCCGCCGGCTTCCAGTATGGAAAACGCCGCGGCGGCGGCGAGATAATGGCCGGCGGATACAGCGTGGCGGGTGCCATAGACCGTGGGGCGATGCGACATGGGGGATGCTCTCCACACACTGCGTATTCGGCATGATGCAGCGGAACGCGATCGAGCGTCCACCCGGCGCGCACCGCGCATGTCATTGCGAGTTGGCCACCGGCCTGGTTGCTGACCCGTAATGGATGAAACGGCAGCCCCGTGTCATTGCGAGGCCGCCTGGGCGAAGCAATCTCGTTCATGACGAGCCGCCGGCGGCTCGTCATGAACGAGATTGCTTCGCCCAGGCGGCCTGACAAGAAACTCAAGATTCCCCCCTCCCCTTGAGGGAGGGGTTGGGGGAGGGGTGCGTACATCCGCGGTCGGTGGATGTACGCACCCCTCCCCCAGCCCCTCCCTCAAGGGGAGGGGGGACCTACATTCCGGCCGCGACCGCTTCATCCGGGGTGGGTCAGCCGCGGGCCGGTGGCGACTCGCGATGCCAGTAGCGGGCAGCTCAGTGCCGCGACTCGCAGGCCAGGTCGCGCAGGTAGCGGCGGTCCCGCAGTTCCAGGCCGGTGCGGGCAATGGTCAGCGTGCCCTCGCGCTTCAGGTGCGCCAGGACGCGGCAAACCGTCTCGACCGTCAGGCCCAGGTGGTCGGCGATGTCGGTGCGGCTCATCGGCAGGTCCAGCATGGGCCGGCCGGGCGTGGCGGAGCGGCGGTCCATCTCCAGCACGAAGGAGGCGATCTTTTCCATCGCGGTCTTGCGCCCCAGCAGCACGATTCTCTCGTGCGCCGCGCGCAGGTTGCCGAGCGTCATGCCGCGCAGGCGGCGGGCCAGGGCAGCGTGGCTCTCGGCCAGTGCCTCGACCATGCGGCGGGGGTAGCGGCGGAGCTTCACGTCGGTGACTGCCTCGGCGGCGAAATCATGGGTCGCCAGGTCGTCGAGGCCGAACACGTCGCCGGCAAACAGGAACTCGCCGACCTGGCGGCGACCGTCTTCCATCAGCTTGACCGAGCGTACGCAACCGGACAGGATTCGCCAGCAATACTCCGCTGAATCCCCCTGCCCGTGAATCTCATGCTCGCGCTGGACCACCGCCGTGCTGCCGAATTGCTCGAGCAAGTCCAGGGCGTCGGGCGCTGCGGGCCGGGCAAGCATCCCGCCGGGAATGCCGCGGGTCGGTTGCGCCGTCTGCATGGCTGCCTGCATCTGCATCGCTGTCTCCATCGCCCTGGTCGCCGTTTCGATGGATGCAGGTCTAGCGGCGGGGACTTAGTGCCGAAATTCGGAATTCGTCGTACGGGACCATACGTATAGATGCGCGGGCCCGGCCGGCCGGGCCCGCCAGGAAGGAGACCAGCATGGCCGAAGCGCCGTTGGTGCATGTGGTGGATGATGATCCGGGGGTGCGGGATTCCCTCGGTCTGCTGCTGCAATCCGCCGGGCTGGACGTGCGCGTGTACGACTCGGCCGCGGCAATCCTCAACGTCGCGTCGAAACTGGACGCCGGCTGCGTGCTGACCGACGTGCGCATGCCGGAGATCGACGGCCTGACGCTGCAGCGCCAGCTTGCCGCGCTGAACCCGCGCCTGGCCGTTGTCGTGATGACGGGTCATGCCGACGTGCCGATCGCGGTGGAGGCGCTGAAGGCCGGCGCCCGCGACTTCCTGGAGAAGCCGTTCAACGACGAGCGCTTGCTCGCGGTGGTGACGGAGGCGCTGGCCGCCAGCCAGCACGCGGCGCAGGCCAACGAGGCGGTGGAGGCGATCGCCGCCCGCCTCGCCAGCCTGACGCCGCGCGAGCACGAGGTGCTGGACCGGCTGGTCGCCGGGCAGCCGAACAAGACGATCGCCTACGACCTGGGCACCAGCCCGCGCACCGTTGAAGTGCAACGGGCGCGGGTTATGGAGAAGATGGCCGCACGCAGCCTGGCGGAGCTGGTGCGAATGGTGTTGGCCCTGGAACAATCCGGCCGGAATCGGGCGCGGGGTTGACCTAGGTCAAGGCGGCGATGCGCGCGCGGGAGAACACTCAGGTGGGAGTACCGCCGGGATCAGCCGGCACCGCGCCAGAGGGCAGAGGCATGGAGGACGGACACCGCCTGTACGTGGCGGTGGTGGACGATGACGACGCTGTGCGCGATTCGCTCTGCTTCCTGCTGGAAGCCGCCGGCTGCGACGTCCTCACCTTCGCATCCGCAGCCGAGTTCTTCGCGCGCGCCGAGCACGCCGACATTGCCTGCCTGCTGGTCGATCAGCACATGCCGCAGATGACGGGGCTGGAGCTGGCGGCAAAGGTGAGGGAGACGCAACCCGGGTTGCCGATGGCGCTGATGACCGGCTCGCCGTCACCCGAGCTGACGCGCCGCGCGTTCGAGCTGGGCGTCACGGAGATGCTGGAAAAGCCGTTGCAGGAGCAAGGGTTGCTGGCGTTCGTGCAAGCCGCGCTCGGGTAGCGACGGTTCGCCCGCCGCGGCGAGAGCGGTGTCGTTGCGAGTTGCCCACCGGCCGGCGCGGCCGACCCGCCCTGGATGAAACGGCGTCGGCGGCCTGAAGTAGGTTCCCCCCTCCCCTTGAGGGAGGGGTTGGGGGAGGGGTGCGTACCTCCGCGGTCGGTGGATGTACGCACCCCCCCCCCAACCCCTCCCTCAAGGGGAGGGGGGAACCTTGTTTCTTGTTAGGCCGCTGGGCCGAAGCAATCCCGTTCGTGACGAGCCGCCGGCAGCTCGTCACGAACGGGATTGCTTCGGCCAAGCGGCCTCGCAATGACAGGGTACCGGCGGCCTCGCGATGACAGGGTACCGGCGGCCTCGCAATGACAGGGTACCGGCGGACTCGCGAAAGTGCACGCAGCGGCACCCGGACAACCCCCGCGAGTGACGCGCGGCCATCACGGCCCTTTCCCGGGAACGCCAAGTCGCGTAAGCATCCGCGGCATGGATGAGCGGAAGGATGGCGCGGCTGAGGCGCCGGCTGCGGCCGAATCCGCCATGCTGCGCTCCATTCTGGAAACCGTGCCGGACGCCATGGTGGTGATCGACCATCGCGGCATCATCCAGCAATTCAGCAAAGCCGCCGAGCGGTTGTTCGGCTGGCACGCCGATGAAGTGCAAGGCCAGAACGTCCGGGTGCTGATGCCCGCGCCGTATCGCGAGCAGCATGACAGCTACCTTGAAAGATATTTGAATACCGGTGACCGGCGGATCATCGGCATCGGCCGCGTGGTTGTCGGCCAGCGCAAGAACGGCAGCACGTTCCCGATGGAGCTGTCGGTCGGCGAGGTGAACCAGGACGGACGACGCTTGTTCACCGGTTTCGTCCGCGACCTGACCGAGCGCCAGCAGACTCAGGCGCGATTGCAGGAACTGCAGGAGGACCTGCTGCACGTCTCGCGTCTGCGCTCGATGGGGCAGATGGCGGCGGCGATGGCGCACGAGCTGAACCAGCCGCTGACCGCGACGGCGAATTACGTGTCCGCGGCGATGCGCTTGCTCGATGCGCCGCAGCCGGACCTTGCGCGCATCCGCCACGCCATGTCGCTGGCGGTGGAGCAAACGTTGCGCAGCGGCGAAATCATCCGCCGGCTGCGCGGTTTTGCCGGACGCGGCGAGACGACGCGCCAGCCGGAGGTCGTCGCCAAGCTGCTGGAGGAGGCGAGCGCGTTGGCGCTGGTGGGTCTGAAGGAACGCGGCGTGACCGTGCAGCTCATGCTGGATCCGATCCTGCCGCGCGTGCTGGCGGATCGCGTGCAGATTCAGCAGGTGCTGCTGAACCTGATCCGCAACGCGGTGGAGGCGATGGAGACGAGCCCGCGGCGGGAGTTGGCGCTGACGACGGAGCGTTGGGATCGCATGGTGGCGATCAGTGTCACGGACACCGGCGGCGGCATTCCCGCCTCGATCGAGGCGCAGTTGTTCCAGCCCTTCGTCACCACCAAACGCGATGGGATGGGGATCGGTCTGTCGGTGTGCCGCGCCATCGTCGAGGCGCATGGCGGCCGGCTGTGGGTCGAACCGAACGACGGCGGCGGCAGCGTGTTCCGCTTCACCCTGCCGGTGGCGCCGGAGGTTGCCGCCGCTTCCTGAAGCGGGCCACGGCGCCGAGTGCCAGGCCCGCGACGGCGAGCCACGATGCGGGGGCGGGTTCGCTGACGGCGGGCGGATCGTCGCCGGTGGTTTGTTGCGTGATGGGGATGGCGGGGAGGATGCTGAAGGTCACTTCGCTGTCGCTGTAGTCGTAGCTTGGTCCCTCGCCGCGCCAGTAGGAATAGGAGCCGGGGACGCCGTTGCTCCAGATGTTGCCTTCCTCGCCGGCGACCGACAGCAGGACGCCGTGGCTGTCGAGCACTGCGGCGGCGGTGGGGTAGAAGACGTTGTCGTAGTTGAAGGCGCCGGACGGGCTGACCGTGATGCCGCCCGGATCGCCGCCGAGCAAGCTGACCTGCAGGCCGGCGATGCTGCCGTCGAAGGCGACGATCGCGGACCCGCCGCCGCTGGCCGGGCTGGTCTGCAAGGTGCCTTCGCCGAACAGGTTGGTGCCGATGCCGCCCTGGATCTGCCAGAGGAACGTGGTGGCGGCGGCCGGGTTCGGCGCGGACGATAGAACGGCCGCGACCGACAGGGCGAAGCTGCCCGATCGGAGCCACTGCATGGCGTGGTCCTTTTAGCCGCGAGATCGGCTGCTTGAAGACGGATTCGAATCGCCGTGTTTTCGCGGCATGGCGCGGCGCGCCTGAGTTCCCTGAGGGCCTCTCGATCGGCAAAATAATGACTCGAATTTAAGGAATCAACATTAAATTGGTTAATAGTCCAAATAATCGTCCCACGAGCTCGCGGCCGCAGAACATGCGTCCGGAGCATTTTTGCCCGGACGGGCAACCGGCGGCGCCCGGGTCCTGCCGCCATGGCCGCACCGTGCCGGCCATCCACGCCTTCGCAACGGATTTTGCGAAAATCGAACGACCCGCAGGATATGCGCCATGAGAAGAACCTGGCCACAATCATCACTCGCCCGCGGCGATACCGGGAAAAGATAGCGATCGACAATCGCCGCAGTCAGTGCCCAGGTCAGGGCAATCGCATTTGCGGCCGACTGCCGGGGGCAACTTGCGCAGGGCGGGGGCAACTGGCGCAGGGGGGCAACTTGCGCAGGGCGGGGCGGATCGTTGCCTCGTTTGATTCGCACGGAGGAAGCGCGGAGGACCACGGGGATCACGGAGGTCCTGTGCCCGTCACCCCGCCGCGTGCATCGGCACGGCAGACACCTGATTCCTGGTGTCGGGGCATTCGTTGCAG